>NZ_JBFBDY010000781.1:0-2618 GCF_040683475.1 Kitasatospora sp. NPDC093558
CTTGCAGTTGTCGAAGAGGACGTTGTCCAGGGTCACGCCGATGAGGCCCGCGCCCATGATTTTGCAGTTGCGGAAGACGACGCGGGAGGCAAGGGAAGGCGCGAGGGGAAGGCGCGAGGGGAAGGCGCGAGGGGAAGGCACGAGGGGGATGCGCGAGGGGGATGCGCGAGGGGGATGCGCGAGGCGGAAGTGCGAAGGAAAAGCGAAGGTACCGCGAAGAGAAGGAGCCCGCGATCACTTGTGCGACCGGTCCGGGCGTGGGAATACTAGCCCGCGTGACCGCACTGGAGGCAGTGGCCGTTCACCTCCCCCCACACGCCGTGCCCATCGAGGCGGTGGGCGAACGCATCGGCCTGACGCCACGTCAACTCCGACTCTTCCGCCGCTTCCACGGCCTGGACCAGCTGCGACTGGACCCGGACGGGACGCTGCCCGACCTGCTCGACGCCGCCGTCGACAACCTCACGGAGCTGCGCGGACGCGAACGGCACGTCCGTTTCGTGATCCACGCCCGCAGCATGCCGGTGGCGGTGCCCTACCCGCTCAACCCCCTGCACGACCTGATCGCCCGGCGCGGCCTCGCGCATGCCAACGCCTTCACGGTGACCCACCACGCCTGCGCGGTGGGCCTGCTGGCGATCGACCTGGCCGGTCGCCTGCTGGCCGCCGACCCGGATCCGGAGGCCCTGGCCCTCGTCGTCGCGGGCGAGAAGACGTTCACCAGGGACGCCCAAGTGGTGCCCGAGACGGGTATCTTCGCCGAGGGCGCCGCCGCCTGCCTGGTCCGGGCGACCGGCGAGCGGCACCGGGTTTTGTCCTTCGCGGTGCGCCAGCGCCCCGAGTTCGACGGCCGGCTGGCCGAGGACCCGGAGCTCCTCGCGCGCTACCAGCGCGAGTACCCGGCCGTGCTGACCGAGGCGATCGAGGCCGCCCTGGACCAGGCCGGTCTGGACCTCTCGGACCTCGCCGCGGTGCTCCCGCACAACGTCAACCAGGCGTCCTGGCGGATGCTCGCGCGCCGGATCGGGCTCCCGGTGGAGAAGGTCGTGCTGGACAACGTGCCCTCGGTGGGGCACAGTTTCGCTGCGGACAGCCTCATCAACCTCCACACCGCCACCACGCGGGGGCTGCTCCGCCGCGGCGACCGCTACCTGATCGCCGCCGCCGGGATCGGGGCCACCTTCTCCGCCATGGCGGTCCAGTGCTGACGATGCGTCAGTCTGCCTTTCCCCCCGAATTTCCCCTGTTCGCCATTCCCAGCCATTCCCACGTACGACGGGACGGTTCACCCATGTCGGAACCCGTGGTCCAGACCACTGACCCCGAGCTGCGCGAGCGGATCCTGCACGGCATCGGCGAGCTCCTGCCGCGCGTCCTCAAGCGCGAGCTGCCGGAGATCCCCGAGAACGCCTGCCTCTTCGACGACCTCGGCCTCACCTCGGCCGGCACCATCGAGCTGATCCTCGAACTGGAGGAGTCGCTCGACATCCAGGTCGACGTCGAGCAGATCGCCGAGGAGGACCTGCGCTCGGTCACCAGCCTCGCCGACTACGTCGCCGGACACGTCATCCCCGAGGACTGACCGGGTGGCCACGCGCGGCCTGCGGATCACCCGGGCGCGGGCCCGGCGCTTCGACGGCCGGTCGGAGCTGTCGCTCGACCCCGACCTGCGGGTCTTCGTCACCGACCTGACCCGCCCGTACGGCCTGCCGGTGCGCGAGGACCTGCTGCGCGAGGGCGCCGGCCACTCCTACGAGGAGATGGCGGCGGGCCTGCTGCACGAGGAACTGGCCGACGGCGGGCCCGTCGACCTGCTGATCCTCGCCTTCGACTCCCCGGACATCCGCCCGGGCGCGCCGTCCTCGCTGGCACTGAGCCGGTCCTGCCCGGGCACGCCGCTCGCCTTCGCGGTCTGCGACCAGGGGCTCGGCGCGGCGTTCACCGCGCTGCGCCTGGCCGCCGAGTACCACCGCACCGGGTTCTGCCGGCGGGCGGTGGTGGTCATCGCCGAGCAGACGGCCCTGCACTACGAACCCGGCGCACCCGTCGACCTGCCCGAGCGGCACGGCGCGGTGGTGCTGGTGTGCGAGGAGGCTCCGGGTGAAGGGATGGACATCCGTCAAGTCCCGTGCGTGGACGACCCGGAGAAGGAGGTCCGTGCGCTCGCCGAGTCGCTCGGACCGGACGCGGTGCTCGTGCGCGGCCCCGGGGTGGACGGCCCGACCGCTCAGCCGTTCACCGGCGTGTGGGCGGAGCTCGCCGAGGAACTGCCCTGGCGCAGCCCCGTCCTGGTCGCGAGCTTCGACCGCCGGCTGGGCGTGCTGAACACGCTCGCCCTTCCGTGACCGTCGACGTCTGGCTCATCCCCACCGACCAATCCGCGGACGTGGTCAGCGAGTTGTGGCACCTCCTCGACGAGAGCGAGCGTGCCCGGTGCGCCGGAGCGGACCCGGTGGTGCGCCGGCGCTTCACCGTCGTCCACGGCGCCGTGCGCCGGCTGGTCGGCGCACGGCTCGGCATCCGCCCGGCCGACGTCGGGTGGCGGCGCGGCCGGTACGGAAAGCCGCGCCCGTCGCGGGCCGGCGGATTGGAGGTGAACCACTCCGCCTCCGATTCCC
>NZ_JBFBDY010000782.1:0-2615 GCF_040683475.1 Kitasatospora sp. NPDC093558
CCTCAACCGCCCCGGAGCGGCGCGGGCCGCGGTGCGGCGGCATGGCGGCGGCCGGCCGTCGACCGCAGTGCGGCAGGTGTTGTGACTGGTCGACGGCGAGCCGGCTCCGACGCCATCGAGTGCGGCGAGACTCCGATCAGCGCCGGGGCTGTGCCGGTGGCGAAGGAGAGGTACGCGTTGTGGTCGTCGGGGATCAGGGGCCGGTCGATCGGGCCGGTGCCGGAGTTGGGGATGCTGCCGGTGGACAGGGGCTGCGGGGCCCCCGGCCGCTGGGATTGGTGGGGCCGCTGGGGAGGTGTCGCTCGAGCTGAACCGCCGAGGCTCCGATCGTGCACTGCCGATCTGCCGTGACCTGCCCCGATCGGGCCCGAGGTGTGTCCCGTGATTCCGGTCCTCCACGGCAGGGAGCGTGCTCCTCCGGTCGTCAACTGGCCTTCGTAGCCATGGGGCTGAGGGTGCCTCCGATTACCGGCGGCGTCCTGGTCAAGATTGGGTAACGCGGCGCGGAGGCCTTGCTGGGGCCAATTGTTAGCGTTAACAATCGGTCCCGAGCGAAACGGCGACGATACCTCGCGTTCACGCAGTCGGTGCCGTTCGCGCGATCGATGATCCCGAGAGGAAGTCCCACCATGTCCAAGAGAGCTGCGGCGGCCCTGGTCGCCGGTGCGATGGTCACCGTCCTCACCGCGTGCGGTTCCGGCGGAGGCGGGGGCTCGGCCGACAAGGGGGCCGGCCACAAGCTCGTGGTGGGCTTCTCGCAGGTCGGCGCGGAGAGCGGTTGGCGCACCGCGAACACCAAGTCGATCCAGGAGTCCGCGAAGAAGGCGGGCATCGAGCTCAAGTTCTCCGACGCGCAGCAGAAGCAGGAGAACCAGATCAAGGCGATCCGCTCGTTCATCCAGCAGAAGGTGGACGTGATCGCCTTCTCGCCGGTGGTGGAGTCGGGTTGGGACACCGTGCTGAAGGAGGCGAAGGACGCCAAGATCCCGGTAATCCTGACCGACCGCGCGGTGGACTCCAAGGACGAGTCGCTCTACGTCTCCTTCCTGGGCTCGGACTTCGTCGAGGAGGGCAAGAAGGCCGGCGACTGGCTGGTGAAGGAGTACCAGGGTAAGTCCGACGAGGTGAACATCGTCCAGCTGGAGGGCACCACCGGTTCGGCGCCGGCCAACGACCGCAAGTCCGGCTTCGCGGACGCCACCAAGGGTGAGCCCAAGTTCAAGGTGGTCGCCTCGCAGACCGGCGACTTCACCCGCGCGAAGGGCAAGGAGGTCATGCAGGCCTTCCTGAAGTCCCAGTCGAAGATCGACGTGCTGTACGCGCACAACGACGACATGGCGCTCGGCGCGATCCAGGCGATCGAGGAGGCCGGCAAGAAGCCGGGCACCGATATCAAGATCGTCTCTGTGGACGGCGTCAAGGACGCCTTCACCGCGATGAGCCAGGGGAAGATCAACTACGACGTCGAGTGCAACCCGCTGCTCGGCGACCAGCTGATGGACCTGGTGAAGAAGGTCAAGGCGGGTGAGCAGGTGCCGCGGCGGATCAAGACCGAGGAGGGCACCTTCACTCCCGAGCAGGCCACCGCGGCCCTGCCCAACCGCCAGTACTGACCGGTCTGGCCGGCCCGGGGAGCGATCGGCCGGATCGCTCCCCGGTGGGCCGGATCGCACGACGAGAGGAGAACCGGGGTGCGTCAGCAACCGGTCCTGGAAGTCCAGGGTATCCGCAAGGAGTTCCCCGGGGTGGTGGCGCTGGATGGGGTCGACTTCCGGCTCTTCCCCGGCGAGGTGCACGCGCTGATGGGGGAGAACGGCGCCGGCAAGTCCACGCTGATCAAGGTGCTCACCGGCGTCCACCAGTCGGACGGCGGCGAGGTGATGCTGGCCGGCGATCGGGTGCGGATCGACGGGCCGTTGCAGGCCCAGCAGGCCGGGATCAGCACGGTCTACCAGGAGGTGAACCTCTGCCCGAACCTGTCGGTCGCGGAGAACATCTTCATCGGGCGCGAACCCCGCCGGTTCGGCCTGATCAACTGGGCGGCGATGCGCCGCCGGGCCGCCGAGCTGGTCCGCGAGCTGGACCTGGACGTCGACGTCAGCGCGCCGCTGAACAGCTACTCCATCGCCGTCCAGCAGCTGGTGGCGATCGTCCGCGCGGTCGACGTCTCCGCCAAGGTGCTGATCCTGGACGAGCCCACCTCCAGCCTGGACCGCGACGAGGTGCGCCAACTCTTCGCCGTCATGCGGCGCTTGCGCGACCAGGGCGTGGCGATCCTGTTCGTCTCGCACTTCCTCGACCAGATCTACGAGATCTGCGACCGGATGACGGTGCTGCGCAACGGCCGGCTGGAGGGCGAGTACCCGACCGGGGAGCTGAACCAGGTCGAACTCGTCTCCCGGATGATCGGCACCGAGCTCGCCGGACTCGACCAGCTCGGCGGCGGAAAGCGGCGCGAACGCACCGCACCGGCCGACGGAACGGCGTTCCTGCAGGCCGACGGGATGACCCGGCGCGGCGCGGTCGAGCCGTACGACCTGGCCATCAGGCCCGGCGAAGTGATCGGACTGGCCGGGCTGTTGGGCTCCGGGCGGACCGAGGCCGCCCGGCTGCTG
>NZ_JBFBDY010000783.1:0-2611 GCF_040683475.1 Kitasatospora sp. NPDC093558
GTCACTCGTGGCCGTGGCGGGCGCGGCCCTCACCTGCCCGCCCGCGGCCGCGAACGACGACGACAACGGGCCCCCCATCGAGGCGATCATGCACAAACCCGGTTACGAGCACGCGCAGTGGGGTGTGTTCGAGACCGACCCGTCGAACGGGCAGGTGATCCACAACCGGTTCGGCAACCAGTTCTTCCAGCTCGGTTCCATCACCAAGGTGATCACCGAATCCACCGCCTGGCACACCCTGGGCCCCGACTTCCGCTTCCACACCCCCCTGATGGCCACCGGCACGCGGGCCGGCTCGACCCTGAACGGGAACCTGGACCTGGTGGCCCAGGGCGACGAGACGATGGGCGGACGCACCAAGCCCGACGGGACGGTGGACTTCACCAACATCGACCACGCCAGCGCCAACGAGCTGCCCGGTGCCACCCTCACCCCCGAGGACCCGCTGGCCGGGATGGACCAGATCGCCCAGCAGGTGCACGACGCGGGCATCACCCAGGTCAACGGTGACGTGATCATCGACTCGCGGATCTTCAAGGCCCCGGACCTGGACCCGCAGCCCCACCCGCTGATGATCAACGACAACCTCATCGACATGGTCACCACCCCGACCGCCCCCGGGCAGGCGGCCCAGCTGACCTGGCGCCCGCAGATCAGCACGTACAACGTCACCTCCAGCGTGACGACGGGGCCGCCCGGCAGCGCGACGAACATCACGGCCAGCCCCTCCGCCGACGGCACCCACATCACGCTGTGCGGCACCATCGCCGCCGATGCCAAGCCCGTCCTGAAGATCTCCACCATCAAGGACCCCGACTCCTTCGGCCGCACCGCGATGATCGAGGCCCTCCAACGGGCCGGCGTCACCGTCACCGCCGACCCGACGACCCCCAACCCGACGAGCGCGCTGCCCCTCAACTACGACGGCGATCCACAGGTGGCGGCCTTCGTCTCCCCGCCGTACCGCGAGTACGCCAAGCTGATCCTCAAGGTCAGCCTCAACGTCGGCGCCAACATGGCGCTGTGCAACATCGCCACCTCGCACGGCAGCACGGACTGCTTCGACGCCTTCCCGATCGAGCACGACTTCCTCGCCAACGTCGCGCACGTCGACCCGACGCAGTTCCAACTCTCCGACGGACGCGGCGTGAACACCGACGTGGGCACCCCGATCGGCATCGACCAGCTCTTCGCCTACTGGCTGCACACCCCTGACGCGGACGCCTTCCGGCTCGCCCTGCCGATCCTCGGCGTCGACGGCAGCAACGGGATCTCCTGCACCACCAACTGCCCGGCCAAGGGCAAGGTCTTCTCCAAGTCCGGCACCGTCCTCGATGCCGACTTCCTCAACCCGGGACCGAACGGACAACCGTCGCTCGGCGTCGGCGCCCAGACCGAGGCGGGCTACCTGATCACCGACGACGGCTGCATCCACCTCTTCTACGTCGGTGTCACCGGGGCCTCCAGCCCCGACATCAACAGCTTCTTCAGCATCTTCGACGACGTCAACCAGATCTCCGCGCTGCTCCAGGAACAGGCCTCGGCCCACTCCCCGCGCAAATAGTCCTCCCCGCGTGGATCCGGGCCACCATCTCAGGGGCGGTGGCCCGGACGCATGTCAGGGGGGCACCGCTGCCGACCTCTGGCGCCAAGTGGCTCGTCACGCAGCCTTGGCCGGGTGATCGGTCCAGGTGCGGATGGGTGGGTCCGGGGCGGAGTTGGTCTTGAGCGCACCGGACGCCAGGCCGGACGACGCCCCACGACCACCTCCGAGATCAGGTTTCGGAGACAGCCTGACGGACCCACCAGCAGCCGAGGCCGCGCCCACCGCCTCCCACGCCGGGCGCAGCTCCTCGGCCAGCTGCGTCCCGAGCGCGGTCTGCTCCACCCGGCGGCTCGTCCGGACGAACAGCGGTGCGCCGACGCGGCGTTCGAGCTTGCGCACGGTCTGGCTGATCCGTGCGGTGGAGACGTGCAGCCGCTCGGCCGTCCGCCCGAAGTGCAGCTCCTCGGTGAGCGCCAGGAACGCCTCGATCTCGTGCCGCTCCAGCACGCCGTACCGCCTCTCCCCCACTACATCGGCCGTACCGCCTCTCCCCCACTACATCGTTAACCCTCGCTTCATGATCGTTGCACATCCTCTCGTTGATCACCCGACCGGTCCGGCGGGAAGGTGGAGCCATCGCCGAAAACCATTCACCTCCACGGGAGTTCCACCATGTACGTCACCACCGACCACGCCCTCGCCGCACCCGCCACCGACCCTGCGGCCGTCGCCGCCGAACTCCGCGACCGGACCGAGATCCTGGACGCCCTCCTCCGCTTCGGCCTCGGCCAGGACCTCCACGACCGAGAGCTGTTCGCCTCCTCCTTCACCCCGGACGCCGAACTGGACTTCCGCCCCGCAGCCGCCGCGTGGGGCGCCGAGCCGCCCGTGATGGCCGGCCGGGACCACATCGTCACGACGATCCTCGGCATGTTCGCCGACCGGGTAACCACCACCCACCAGGTCACCAACCGTTCCAACTAAGTGAGCAGGAGTGAGTCTTGGACCCAGGTCTGGTCACTGCGTGCATCCCGAACGGTGTTGGATGCCCGGCTGGTCGCCCGC
>NZ_JBFBDY010000784.1:0-2609 GCF_040683475.1 Kitasatospora sp. NPDC093558
CTGGTCGCCGACGGCGCGCTCGGGCGGGTCGCCTCGGCGACCGTCCACGCCGCCCGGGGCAAGGGCGCCGGCGGGCTGATCCCGGGCTGGGCGGCCTACACCCTCGACCGCACCAACGGCGCCGGGACGTTGGAGGTGGCGGGCGGGCACACGCTCGACGCGGTGGAGCACGTGCTCGGCGGGATCGACGCCCTGGCCGCGACCACGGCGGTCTCGCGGGCCGAGTACACCGTCGCCGAAACCGGCGCCACGGTCGTCGCGACCAGCCCCGACCGGCTCCACCTCGACGGGACCCTCGCGGGCGGCGCCCGCCTGTCGGTCACCGTCCAGGACGCCGAGGGCGGGGAAGCCGCCGGGACGCGCCTGGAGATCGCGGGCACCGAGGGAGCCCTGGCGATCGTCTCGACCGGGCCCGGCGGTCCGGCCGGCATCCAGATCGGCGAGCTGCGCCTGCTGCGGGCGGACGCGCCCGGCGGCGCCTTCCGGGAGGTGCCGGTCCCCGAGCGGTACCGCTGGGTGCCGGGGATCGGCCAGGACGCCGAGGGCTTCAACGTGGCCCAGGTCTACGCCCGGCTGGCCCGTGACCTCCGGACCGGCGAGCGCACCGTGCCGGACTTCGACGCGGGCGTGCGGCTGCACCGCCTGCTCGACGCGGTCAGGAGCTCGGCGGACGCCGGCGGCACCCGGCAGGTCCTCGGCTGAGCCGGCCGGGCCGTCGCTTTTCTCGGTATCTCCCCTCCGGTGCCGGCGGATCTGCCTGTAGTGTTCTGACGGCGCGTCACCTCGATAGCCGAGCCCGGGAGTTGGCAGCATCCGGGCTCGGCGTCCGCAGCCGCACTCGGGGTCGACGCGCCGTCTCGGGCCGTTCCGGTGCCGCCGCGATGCCGCGCTCATGCTGTGACGACTTGAAGAATTCTTCATCTCCAAGGATGATGCTTGCCGGTCGTGCACCCCGTGCCCGGCCGTCGACCCAGCCGCACACGAGGGAGAGAGCGGACGATGCCCGTCCCGCTGTACCAGGCCAAGGCGGAGTTCTTCCGCACCCTCGGCCACCCGGTCCGGATCCGGGTGCTGGAGCTCCTCCAGGACGGCCCCCGACCGGTCCGCGAGCTGCTGGCCGAGATCGAGGTCGAGCCCTCCAACCTCTCCCAGCAGCTCGCGGTGCTGCGCCGCACCCAGCTCGTCACGGCCACCCGCGAGGGCAACACCGTGGTGTACGCGCTCAGCACCCCGGACGTCGCCGAGCTGCTGCGGGCCGCGCGGCGGATCCTGACCGAGCTGATCGCCGACCAGGGCGCGCTGCTCCTGGAGCTGCGCGCACCCGGGGCGGTGGTCCCGGGCCGCTGAGGCCCCGCCGTCGTCCCCACCGGCCGCCGCACGCCCGGACCGCAGACCGTTCCACCCGAGGAGAACCCGCAGCCATGAGCGAGAGCACGTCCGACAGCACGAGCGAGGAGAAGCGCCGCCGCAAGGCGATGCTCATCCGTGCGGGCATCTACATCTTCGCCACGCACCTGTTCGCGGGCTTCGTGCTGCTGCTGTTCGCGCTCGGCGGCCGCAAGTAGCCAGACCGCCTTAGTGGTAGCGGCGGCTGGTGCTGGTCCAGGCCTGGGCGCCGTCGACCAGTTCCCGGGTGCCGTCGAGGTACCAGTCGGCCTCCGGGTGCCGCCGGAGCAGCTCGTGGCGCAGCAGGGCGCTCTCGTTGCGCAGGTGCGCGACCCGGGCGCGGACGGCTCCGACGGCCCGCGTGCGGGTGCAGGCGCGCAGGCGTTGCAGGGTGAGCACGGTGTTGAACGCGGCGGCGCCCTGGCGCTCCTCGCGCTGCAGCGAGTAGAGGTCGTTGATCAGCGTGGCGGCGTCGGCGGTGTGGGCGCGCAGCCGGTGCAGGGCGGGGTCGGCGTGCAGCGCGGCGGGCGCGTCGGTGCCGTGGACGCGTTCCAGTATGTTCATGAACGGGTAGAGGCAGCTGCCGTGGCGGCGCAGCCGCATCGTCTCGGCGAGGCCGAGGCGGGGGACGGTGCCGTGGGCCCGGTGCTGGGCCTCGGCGGGGAAGGTGGCCAGGCAGGCCCGCCACTCGTGGGCGGCCCGGGCGCGCCAGGCGGGGGAGGCCGTTTCGGTCTGGCGATGCCACAGTTCCCGCCAGGCGGCGGTGAGCAGGTCGTCACCGCTGAACAGTGCGGGTTCGGCCGGTGCGGGGTCGTCCAGGACGGCGATCAGCGGGTCGACGACCGCCCGTGCCTCGACCGGACGGCGGCCGGGCGAGCCGTCGAAGCGGTCGTCGAGGATGGTGAACCAGCCGAGGACGTCGATCAGGAGGTCGAGGTCGGCGCCCCGGGTGCGCGGGTAGGCGTGGCCGATCAACTCCGGTAGGGCGTAGGCCTGGTAGCGGGGGAGCTCGGCCCGGGTGAGCAGGCCGCGGTCGACCGCCCAGGTGGCGTGCCGGGCGGTGGCGGCGGCCAGTTCGGTGGCGGGACGGGCGGGTTGGCGGGCGGGCTGCCGGACAGGTTGCCGGGCGGGCTCGTGAACGGTTCGGCCCGTCCCGGCCGGACACCGGCCCGGTGCGGCCTCCTGCCGCCCCCGGCCGCTCTCGCGCGGGGCCAGCCGGACCC
>NZ_JBFBDY010000785.1:0-2607 GCF_040683475.1 Kitasatospora sp. NPDC093558
CCACAGCGCCAGTGCCGACCCCGCCCCGTGGTCGATCTGCACCGCCACCCGCGGCCCGTCCGCCGCCTGCCGCAGCGCCACCGGCCGCAGGAACATCCCCGTGACGTGCAGACACTCCGGGAACCGCAGCGGCTCGCCGCCGCCCAGCACGCCCCAGCCCAGCCGGTCGGTGCCCGGCGCGTCGCTGCGCACCATCGCGAAGCGGCTGTCGGGGTCGAACAGCACCAGCCGGTCGTTGCTCCGCTCGCCGATCTCCAGCAGCGAGGTGACCACGCCGGTGCGCACGTCCAGCACGACGGTGCGGACGATCCCCGCGCTCACGCGGTCCAGTGCGAGCAGCGCCCCGGTGTGGTCCAGCCAGACCCCGCCGCCGTGCAACCCCGGTACCTCGGCGACAAGTTGGGGATCGCGGCCGTCCGTCCGGATCAGCCAGACGGTGGTCACCGGGCGGGTGTCGGTGCCGAGCGCGAGCGCCACCGGGATGGAGGGGGACGCCGAGCCGGACGGCAGCGGCAGGAGGCGCAGGCCGGGCATCTTGAGTGTCGCCAACTGCTGTTCCGTGCAAGCGCCTTCGCGGGACGACAGGTGGACGAGGTCGTGCCGCTCGCCGTCGTGCCGGCAGATCAGGACGGACCCGTCCGGCAGCGAGACCAGCTGCGAGCGCAGGCTCTCCGAGCGGTTGCCGGACAGGGGCAGCGCGGCCGGAGCGGCCGGTCCGCCGTCCGCCGGGAGGCGCCAACTCTCGGCGTACCAACCGCCGTCGGCGGCGGAGGCGAGGCACGCGGCGTGGCTGCCGTCCGGCGCGAAGGTGAAGCTCAGGCGGCGCAGCGCGTTGGTCCGGGTCGGGGTGGCGACGTTCACGCTCGGCTCACCTCGCTTGTGGGGGAGGTGAGTTGGCGCGTGGCGGGCGGTACCGGGTCCACCCAGAGGCGGGGGCCGCCGTGCCGCAGGCGCAGCAGGAAGGCGAGCACGCCGGCCGTGCCGGTGCCGTAACCGGGCGCGCAACCGGTGCCGGTCTCGTCCGGGAGCACGAGGAGACCGTCCCGGAGGGCGGATCGGGCGGCGATGATGTGCGCCAACTCCTCGGCGCTCGTACGGAATTCGGGCTCGCCGGTGGTCGCGGCGAGGTCCAGCAGGTACTCGCCGTTGCCGGCCAGGCCGTGGCACGCGCTCACCCCGCTGTGCCAGCGGCCGGCCCGCACGGCCCGCCCTGCGGCGAGCGCCAGCTCGCGGGCGGTGGCGTCCCCGGTGACCTGCCAGAGGCGGAGGAGGAACGTGCCGGCGCCGGACGAGCCGCTGCACCAGTGCGCGAGCCTGACGTGCGGCGCGTCGTCCGCGCTCTGCGGCCACCAGGCGGCGCCGGTCGTCCGTGCGCCGGCCCCTGCGCCAGACCCGTCGGCCCCGCTGTCGGCGTCCCGGCGGGCGGTGGCGGCGAGTGTGCGGCCCGCCTCGACGGCCCCGGCCAGGAGCGCGGGATCGCCGGTCGCCTCCGCGGCGGCGAGGAGGAAGGCGCCGACACCGGCGACACCGTGCGCGAACCCGAGGTGCGAGATCCCGGCGAGCGCCGAGTCGAAGTCCTTCGGCACCGGCCAGACCAGCCCGAACGGCTCACGCCGGGCGGCCGCGAGGAGAGCACGGCCACCGCGGGCGGCACGGGCGAGGAAGGCGGACGCCGCGGTGCCGGACGCGTCGGCGGCGAACCGCAGTTGGGCGAAGCCCGCCCCCGCGGCGCCGTGGCAGACGTCCGGGTTCGGCCACTCGACGTCGACCCGCAGCGCCATCGCCGCGGCGCGCTCGGCGAGTTCACGATCGTCGAGCGCTCGCGCGGCGTCGAGGAGCGCCCACGCCGTGCCCGACCGTCCGAAGTGCAGCCCGGGCAGGACGACCGGCTCGGCGGCACAGCGACGCTCGATCCAGTCGGCCGCCACCCGGAGCATTTCGTCGTCTTCGGGAAGCCCGCCCACGAGCGCCGCCCGGGCGAGAACGGCGAGCACCCCGGCGGCCCCGTGCTGCACATTGCACGGATCCGTCCGCTCCCCGGCCGCCACGACGGGCCACAACCGGTCCCGCCGGCCGGGCGTGGCGGTGAGGACGAGGTGCTGCAGGCCGTCACGCAGGACGCGGTCGAGATCGACGGCGGATGCGGCGTCGTGGCGGCGGAGGTCGGCGACGTCGGTGAGGCGGAGCACGCTGCGGCGCGGAGCGGGGGTGCCTTCGGCAGGGGCAGTACCGGCCGGGCCGCAGCTCTCGGCCGTGGGCTGCTCGGCGCAATCGTGGTGCCTGGCGGGGGTGGACGGGTTCGTGCGGTGGCCCGCCATCGGGAGCTTGGCGTCGGTGGTGCGCGGCTGCGCGGCGCTGAGGGCCGCGCGCTGCTCGCCTCCTGTGCTCGGCCACCCGCCGCTGCCCGGCTGCGGCAGGTCGGTCGGCAGCGGCCGGGTGGGGCTCGCGGCGGCCGTGGGCGTGCTCACGCCGTCGCCCGCCGCCGCCAGGCCCCCGCCCCCGCCCGCCCCCGCCCCCCCGAATATCGCCCGCCGGGGCCCCACCCCCCCCCCCCCTTCCCCCCGGCGGGGGGCCCGGCGGGGCCGGGTGGGCCGGGTGTGTCGGCGG
>NZ_JBFBDY010000786.1:0-2600 GCF_040683475.1 Kitasatospora sp. NPDC093558
CTCCTCGACCGCGTCCACCACGACGCTGTGCGAGAGGTCCACGTCCCGGCCCAGCTGCGCGGTCACCAGCTTGCCCAGGGACCGCCTGGTCTGGTTGCGGCGGATCCGGACCATGGCCCGCTCGATGGCGGTCAGGGCCGGGTCCGGCGCAGGGGCGTCCGGACGACGGGTGCTGGCGGGTGTCTCGGCGGCTCTGGTCATGGCCCAAATATACGCGTTGACACGTGCAGAAGGCAGATCTATGCTCAACGCACATAGTTTCTTCTGGCATCTATGTTCATTAATCACACAGTTGCCAAAAGCATAGGGGTCGCCATGTCAACCGAGCCCGACACCACCACAGCCGCCTCCCCCGCCCCGGACGGGGGCGCCATGCCCCACCGCCACGTGATGATCGTCTACTTCGGCCTGCTCTTCGCGATGCTGATGGCCACCCTGGACTCCTCGATCGTGGCCACCGCGCTGCCCACGATCGTCGGCGACCTGGGCGGCCTGAGCGGCCTCGCCTGGGTGAGCGCGGCCTACATCCTGGCCTCCAGCGCCGTGATGCCGCTGGCCGGCAAGCTCGGCGACCTGCTGGGCCGCAAGCAGGTCTTCGTCGTCTCCACCGTCGTCTTCCTCGCCGGCTCCGCGGCCTGCGGGGCCGCCCAGACGATGGGCCAGCTGATCGCCTTCCGTGTTCTGCAGGGCATCGGCGCGGGCGGCGTGATGGCCGCCATGTTCGCCCTCACCGGGGACCTCTTCGGTCCGCGCGAGCGGGCGAAGTACCAGGGGTACTCGGCCGGTGTGTTCGCCCTCTCCGCGGTCGGCGGGCCGGTCGCCGGCGGGTTCTTCGCCGAACACGTCAGCTGGCGCTGGGTGTTCTACGTCAACCTGCCGATCGGCGCGGTCGCCCTCGCGCTGGTCGCCCTCTACCTGCGCGGCGCCCGCCGCCCCGAGCGGCCGCGGATCGACTACCTCGGGATGCTGCTGCTCTCGGGCGCGCTCGTGAGCCTCGTCCTGCTCACCAACTGGGCCGGCACCAAATACGCCTGGGGCTCGTTCACCACCGTCGGCCTCGCGGTGGGCGGCGTGGTCCTGCTGGTCGGCTGGGTCATCGTGGAGCGCTCGGCCACCGAACCGGTCATCCCGCTCGGCCTGTTCCGCGACTCCACCTTCGACATCTGCAACGCCGTGGCCTTCGTCGGCGGGCTGACCGGCTTCGGCCTGGTCTTCTTCCTCCCGCTCTACCTCCAGATCTCCGCGGGCGCCGGTGCCACCAACTCCGGTCTGCTGCTGCTCCCGATGATGTTCGGGCTGATGCTCGCGTCCTTCGGCGTCGGCGGCGCGGTCGCCAAGTCCGGCCGCTACAAGTGGTACCCGGCCGCCAGCATGCTGGTCTCGGCCGTCGCGGCCTTCCTGATGTCCACGATGACCGCCGACACCAGCCGCTTCATGTCCGGGTTCTACATGTTCCTGCTCGGTGTCGGGGCAGGGCTCTCCCAGCAGGTCGTCGTGGTCGCGGTGCAGAACGCCGCCCCCCGCGCGGACATGGGCGCGGCCACCTCGACCGTCACCTTCAGCCGGATGCTCGGCACCTCCTTCGGCGTCTCGATCTTCGCGACCGTCCTCACCGGCCGCCTCACCCACGAGATCCCGAAGTACGTCCCGGACGACGCCGCCGCCGGACTGGCCGGCAACGGCGGGATCTCCCCGCAGGCGCTGCACCAGCTGCCCGACACCGTCCGGCACGGCCTGGCCCAGGCCTACGCCCACGCGCTCAGCCCGGTCTTCCTGATCGCCGGATGCGTCCTGCTCGCCGGGCTCGCCGCCGCGGTCTTCCTCAAGGACATCACGCTCGAACAGCGCGGCTGGGGCGCCGAAGAGCCGCCCGAGGCCCCGAGCACCCCCGCCCACGCAGCCCCGCAGAGCAGCTGAGGAGAGCCGCCATGCCCCCGCTCAAGAAAACAGCCCCGCACAAGAAAACAGCCCCGCTCAAGCACGCAGCCCCCCTCAAGAAGCTGGCCCTCCTGCCGGCCGGCGCCCGCTCCAAGTGGCTGGTGCTCGTGCTCTGGCTGCTGCTCGCCGGCGTGGCCGCGCCGCTCGGCGCCCAGCTGATCGGCGCCCAGAGCAACGACATCACCCAGTGGCTCCCCAAGGGCGCGGAATCGACCAAGGCCCTGGAGACGGGGCGTGACCGGTTCGGCATCGGTGACGTCCTGCCCGCCGCCATCGTGTACTCCCGGCCCGGCGGGATCACCGCCGAGGACACCGGCAAGGCCGAGCACGACCGCGCCGCCTTCGCCCGGTACGGCGGCACGCCGCCCCCGCTCGCCCGCTCCGGGGACGGCCGGGCACTGCTGCTCACCGTTCCGCTCGGCATGCAGGGCGACGGCGGCTTCAACCGGCTCGTCGACGACGTCACGGCGATCCGGCACGACGCCCACGCCGACGCCCCGGCGGGGCTCGACGTCCAGGTGACCGGCCCGGCCGGCGCAGCCGCCGACCAGTCCGCCGTCTTCGGCGGCGTCGACGGTCCGCTGCTGCTCACCACGGTCGTGGTGGTGGCGATCCTGCTGATCGTCACCTACCGCAGCCCGGTGCTCTGGCTGGTGCCGCTG
>NZ_JBFBDY010000787.1:0-2597 GCF_040683475.1 Kitasatospora sp. NPDC093558
CGATGCGGCGTCCGATCGCCGCACCCTTGGGGGTGGCGGTGAGAACGGAGGTGTGGGAGCGGGGGTTGTCGAGGGGGATTTCGGTCGTCATGGGTGAAAGCGTGACGGCTGCGACGTACGCTGACCACGACCGCAGCGAACACGGAGAGTTTGTGTGCGGATGCGGAGGGTTTGCCTGACGGGTGAGCCCGGATCAATCGGTCGAGAAGTGCGGCAGGGGCGGGTGATGGCCATGAGCGGCGTCGAGAAGACGGTCTTCGACGACGGCGAGACGGTGGAGAACTCCGACGGGGTCGGGGAGTTCTACAGCGCGGTCGGGAAGCTGATCAAGCTCTTCCGGGAGCGCGCCGGCCTGACGCAGCGCGAGATGGCGGTGAAGATCGGGTACAGCGAGGACCAGGTCGGAGCGGTCGAGCGCGGCATGCGGACCCCGAGGGTGGAGTTCCTCGCGGCGGTGGACGACGTCGTGAAGGCCGGCGGCGCGCTGAAGGTCGTCGCCGAGGACGTGATGAAGGCGAAGATCCGGGTCAGCACGCGGCACCCGGCGTTCTCGAAGGCTTTCACGTCCGAAGAAGCAAAGGCGATCGAGATCCACGAGTACAACAGCCTTCAAATCCCAGGACTCCTCCAAACAGAGGGTCATGCCCGAGCGCTGTACGACATGCGTAGGCCCTGGCTCTCGGTGGAGCAAATCGATGAGTGGGTGGCCGCGCGGATGACGCGGCAGAAGATCCTCACAAAGTGGCCGCTCCCGGTCATGAGTTGGGTCATTGACGAGAGCATCCTGCGTCGCCCTCTGGGTGGCTGGGATGTCCACCAGGAGCAGCTACGCCACCTGCTCAAGGTCGCCGAGATTCGCGGCCTGGAATTGCAGGTCATGCCCCTCAGCCGGACGGAAAACGCCGGCATGGGTGGCTCGTTCACGGTACTCACACCACCCGGACGCCTGCCGATCGCGTATGTGGAGGTGCAGCACGTCAACAGGTTGATCACGGATCCCGAAGAAGTCCGTAAGATGGCTGCACGATACGGCACCCTCAGGGGGCAGGCGCTCACCATGAGGGAGTCCCTGGCCTTGATCGAGATGATCCTGGGAGAGCGGTGAACATGGCCGAGCTGGCGTGGTTCAAGAGCAGTTACAGCAGCAACGAAGGTGCCCAGTGCGTCGAGATCGCCGAAACCCCCGGCGTCGTCCACGTGCGCGACTCGAAGGACAAGACCGGCCCGCAGCTGGTGTTCGAGCCGGCGGCGTGGAAGGCGTTCGTCGACTTCGCCGCGAGCGTCGAGGTCTGAAATCGGCCTCCTGACGGCCCATCGCCAGGCAGCGATGGGCCGTCGGCGTACCGTCGGAGCGCGCCCTGGGAGCGTGGGTCAGTAACGAGCATGCGGCTCCGCTTTGTGACCGGGTCGGTTACTTACCGCTCCCACCAGCGTGACCATGACCTCGACCGCCTCACGGTCCGTCAGCCCCTGCTCGCGGCAGAGAGAACACCAGGTCGAGAATGCTGCTGCATGGCCGATCACTGCCCGCCGGGCGGGCTCATCCGTCGGGGGCCACGCGTCGGCCAGCACCTCCACATAGCGCCTGTTCCTGGCCTCCCAGGCCTTGCGAATCGAGTCGGGCGCCGCGTGCAGGTCGCGGCTGACCAGCGTCAGCATCTGCTCGCCCGCACGGTAGAAGCGGTAGAGGTCGGCCAGCCCGGCCGTCAGCCGGTCGACCGGATCCCCGATCACGCCCCACGCCTCGGGTTGGGGCAGCTGCTGCTGCGACAGCCAGTGCCCCGAGCACGCCTGGAACAGCGCGGTCTCGTCGGGGAAATGCCGGTAGACGGTCAGCCGGGTGACTCCGGCACGCTCGGCAATCGCCGCGATGCTCGTCGCCGCCGGGCCCGCGGTGCCGTGCAGATGCACGGCGGCCTCGACGATGCGCTGTCGCGTCCGGCCCATGTCCTCGGCGCGTTTGCGCATCTCGTAGCCACGCGTTTTCGATGAACGCTGCTGTTCACTCACCTGTTGACGCCCTGCGATCCGAGGCGGAGACTTTTTAGGAGAACGCCAGTGTATCTCCAAATTGCGTGGAGGAGTGATCGCCATGACAGAGCCACTGGCCCCGCCACTCACCATCGTCCGCCCCGGCGAGGGAGGTGAGGGCTACCTCGGCTCGATCGGGGTCGCCTTCAAACTGTGGGGCGCCGACACCAACGGCGCGGTCTCCGTCGTCGAACACCCCTTCCCGGTCGGGGCATTGGTGCCGCCGCACCTGCACACCCGGGAGGACGAATACTCGATCGTCACCGAGGGCGAGATCGGCTTCCGGTCCGGCGACCGCGAAGTTGTCCTGGGTGCCGGCGGCTACATCACCAAGCCGCGCGGGGAGCTGCACACGATGTGGAACGCCGGTCCTGTCCCGGCCCGGATGATCGAGATCATCAGTCCGGCCGGCTTCGAGCACTGCTTCCGCGAACTGGCCGAGATGCTCGCCGACGGGCCTCCGCCGACCGAGGACGCGATACCGGCGCTCGCCGCCAAGTACGGGCTCCAGTTCGGGCAACCCGACTGGCTGCCCGACGTCATCGCGCGGTACGGCCTGACCCCGC
>NZ_JBFBDY010000788.1:0-2596 GCF_040683475.1 Kitasatospora sp. NPDC093558
GCTCGTGCTGCCCGAGCGGGGTGGTGTGCGGGTGCAGGTGTGGGTCGGCGAGCCCGACGCGGCCGGGCGGCGCGCGCTCACCGTGCACGCGCGGCCGGATGACGAGGACGGGACGGACTGGACCCTCCACGCCACCGGTGTGCTGGGGACGGGTGCGGTGCCGGCGCCGTTCGAGGCGGCCGTGTGGCCGCCGGCCGGTGCCGAGGCCGTCGACCTGGCCGGGCTGTACGAGGGGCTGGCGGAGGCCGGGTTCGGTTACGGCTCGGCGTTCCGGGGCCTGCGGGCGGCGTGGCGGCGCGGGGACGAGGTCTTCGCGGAGGTCGCCCTGCCCGAGGGCGCCGACGGCACGGGCTTCGGTCTGCACCCGGCGCTGTTCGACGCCTGCCTCCACGCGTTCGCGCTGACCGGGTCCGAGGAGAACGGCGTGCCGTTCGCGTGGGAGGACGTGGCGCTGCACGCGTCCGGCGCGTCGGCGGTGCGGGTGCGCCTGACGCCGGCGGCCGGTGGCGGGGTGTCGCTGGCGATCGCCGACACCGAGGGGCGCCCGGTGGCGACCGTCGGGTCGCTGGTCGTGCGGTCGGTGCCTGCCGGCGAGGTGGCGCGGGTCGGCCGGGACGAGTTGTTCCGGGTGGACTGGGTGCCGGTGAAGACCGCCGCCGCTCCGGACTTCGTCGAGGTCGCATCTCTCGCGGACGTACCGGCGGACGTCCCGCCCGCGGTCGTGATCGAGACGGCCGCCGAAGACGTACACGCGTGCACGGCCCGAGCGCTGGAGCTCGTGCAGGCCTGGCTGGCGGAGGAGCGTTTCGCCGAGTCGCGTCTGGTGTTCGTGACGCGCGGTGTGGTGGCGGGCGAGGACCTGCCGGGCGCAGCGGTGTGGGGCTTGGTGCGGTCGGCGATGTCGGAGGAGCCGGGCCGGTTCGGTCTGGTGGATCTGGCGGGTCCGGACGAACTGCCGCCCGCTGCCCTGGGTTTGGACGAGCCGCAGTTGCTCGTCCGGGACGGCGAAGTGCTGGCCGCCCGGCTGGTACGGGCGCAGGCCGCTGAAGCGGTGGCATGGCCGAGCGAAGGCACGGTCCTGATCACGGGCGGTACGGGCGGTCTCGGCAGGCTGCTCGCGAGGCACCTTGCGGCCGAGCACGGTGTGCGCAGTCTGCTGCTGGTGAGCCGTCGCGGTGCGGAGGCCGAGGGCGTCGAGGAGTTGCTGGCGGAGTTGGGCGCGGGGGCGATGGTCGAGGCCTGTGACGTGGCCGACGAGGCCGCCGTCGCGGGCCTGTTCGCCCGCCACGAGATCCGCGCGGTCGTTCACACGGCGGGCGTGCTCGACGACGGCGTGATCGGTTCCCTCACTCCCGAGCGCATCTCAGCCGTCCTGCGCCCGAAGGCGGACGCGGCCTGGAACCTGCACCGGGCGGCCGGGGAGCTGGACGCCTTCGTGCTCTTCTCCTCGATGGCCGGCACGTTCGGCAGCGCGGGCCAGGCCGCCTACGCGGCGGGTAACGCCTACCTGGACGCGCTGGCGGTCCACCGCCGCTCGCTCGGCCTGCCCGCCACATCCCTCGCCTGGGGCCCGTGGTCGGACGTAGCCGGCATGACCGGCACCCTCACCGACGCCGAGGCCGAGCGCATCGCCCGGCTCGGCCTGCCGGCCATCGCCCCGGACCAGGGCATCGCGCTCTTCGACGCTGCCCTTGCCACCGGCAACGCGGCTGTTCTGCCGGTCCGCCTCGACCTTGCGGCGATGGCGGCGCACGGCGAGGTGCCCGCCCTCCTGCGCGGCTTGGTGCGCGGCCGGGTTCGGCGCGCCGTCGTGGCCGGCTCGGCCGTGTCGGCAGGCCTGGCGCACCGTCTGTCCGGACTCCGTGACGACGAGCGACACGGGGCAGTCCTGGACCTGGTGCGCGATCAGATCGCGCTCGTGCTCGGTCACGAGGGCGGTTCGGCCGTCGATCCGTCGAAGGCCTTCCAGGACCTCGGCTTCGACTCGCTGACGGCCGTCGAACTGCGCAACCGGCTGAAGACCGTGACCGGTCTCCAGCTCCCGGCCACCGTGGTGTTCGACTACCCGACGGCGACCTCGCTGGCCGGCTTCCTACTGGAGGCCCTGTTCGGCACCGCGGAGGAGGCCGCAGAAGTCCCGGCGGCCCTGCCCGTGCCGTCCGACGATCCGATCGTGCTCGTCGGGCTGGCCTGCCGCTACCCCGGCGGCGTCGAGTCGCCCGAGGACCTGTGGCGCCTGGTGGCCGACGGCGTGGACGCGGTCTCGGACTTCCCGACGAACCGCGGCTGGGACATCGCGTCGCTGTACGACCCGGACCCGGACCACGTCGGCACCTCGTACACGCGCTCTGGCGGATTCCTTTACAGCGCGGGGGAGTTCGACCACGAGTTCTTCGGGATGAGCCCGCGCGAGGCGCTGGCGACGGACGCGCAGCAACGGCTGTTGCTGGAGACGTCGTGGGAGGCCTTCGAGCGGGCCGGCATCGACCCGGTGTCGCTGCGCGGCAGCAGGACGGGCGTCTTCGCGGGCGTGATGTACGCGGACTACGCGAGCCTGCTGGGCGGCGGTGAGTTCGAGGGCTACCAGGGCAGCGGT
>NZ_JBFBDY010000789.1:0-2590 GCF_040683475.1 Kitasatospora sp. NPDC093558
CCTCCTCGTACCACTCCTTGATCGAGCGGGCGATGGTCGGGCCCACGCCCTCGGCGGCGGCCAGTTCCTCCTCGGTGGCCGAGAAGATCCGGTCGCGGGCGAGGGCGGACAGACTGGTGAGGGCGTCCGGGTGGCGTGGGCCGAGGACCACCAGGCGGCGGTCGTAGGTCTCCTGGTCCAGATCGCGGGCGGCCTCGGAGTCTCCGGCCATTCGGTAGTCGATGGCCAGGTTGTTGGCGGCCCGCAGCGTGCGGGAGTTCTCGTCGCCGAACACGTCCCGCAACTGACCGTAGGTTTCGAGGTCGAGTTCGAGGGCGTCCTGGAAGCGGCCCAACGCCCGTAGGTCGGCGCCGAGTGAGCCCGCCGTGACCATGACGTACGGGTTGCGCCGGCCCAGCAGCTCCTGCTGCCCGGCCAGGGTCGCCTCGTCCAGTTCCAGTGCCTGCAGGTAACTTCCCTGGGAGTGCAGTATGTTGGCGAGGCAGGAGTCGAGGCTGAGGACCTGGCGGTGCAGCGTACGCCGCTCGACCTCGCCCTGCTCGCCTACCAGCCGCTGGGTCCAGCCGGACTTCAGCTGCTCGGCGAGCGCCTGGGCGCGGTCCAGCTCGGCCTGCTGCCAGAGGTAGCGGACCTGGTCGATCAACAGCTCGCGGGTCTCGCGCTCCTCGCAGTCCTGGGCTCGGGACGGTGCCAGGTGCGGCCAGATCGGCTCGAACCTCGGCCAGTTGGCCGGGTTGTCGGTATCGCCGAGGGGCGGCCGAGCGCCGACCAGGATGTGGTGCACATCGTGCATCGCGGCGATGCACTCGTCCTCGGTCATCCGGGAGCGGACCACGTCCCCCACGAGCCGGTGCACCTCAAGGCTTTTGGCCCCGAAGTCCACCTCGGCCAGCGCGTATCGGCTGACCGCCCGGATCACCTTGCCGAGCATGAAGACGTCAGTGAGGTCCTCGTCGTACGGGAGTAGCGCGCGGATCATCTGGCCGCTGTAGACCAGGGACAACGAGATCGGCCCCGGCGCGAGGAACGCGCACAGCTGCAGCAGCCGCACCGCCGCTGGGCACTGCTCGCGCAGTCGGGCGATCGACACGTCCCAGGTGGCGTCGGACTGGAGGGCCCTGACGGTCTCGGCATGCACCTGGGCGATGTGGTCCTCGGCGGGTGTCCGGGTGACGGCAAGCCAGGCCGCGGCGATCTCCACCGCGAGCGGCAGGTCGCCGAGCACGTCGGCCACCCGTTCGGCGTCCTGGCGCGCGAGCCCGGCGACTCGGCGGCAGAGGTGCTCGACGCTCTCCTCACGGGTGAAGGTATCCAGCCCGAGCACGCCACCGCGCATCGACCAAGCCCGGTTGCGCGAGGTCACCAGGACGTGGCCGGCGCCGTAGGGGAAGTAGCGGCGGATCCCGATCGGCTCGTCGGCGCCGTCGAAGATCAGCAGCCAGCGGGAGGTCGGGATACCGCGGCGCAGCGCCTCGCGCACCCTCTCGGCGGTCTCGGCAAGGCTGTAGCCGGCCCGCAGCCCGAGCCGGTCGGCGAGCTTGGCGAGCTCGAGCGGGACCCGCTCGACCTCCCCGGCGTCGATCCACCAGACCAGGTCGTAGTGGGACTTGTAGCGGTGCGCGTACTCCAGTGCCACCTGGGTCTTGCCGACGCCGCCGAGACCCTGCAGTGCCGTCGGCGTGGGCAGCACCACGGTCGGGCCGCCGACCAGCTGTTCGCGCAACTCCTCCAGCACGTCGGACCGGCCGGTGAACGACGGGTTGCGCCCAGGGACGGACCAGAACCTGGGCTTGCCACCGGGCCAGCGCGGCAGCTCGGTCTCCCAGCGGTCCAGCGGGTCGATCCGGCCCACAGCGTGCAGCAGCGCGAAGACAGCCTCCCCCTCGTCCATCCCGACCAGGTCGACCAGGTTGCGCCGCTCCAAGGGCGCGGTGAGCCGAACTTCGCCGACCCGGACCAGGATGATCCGCTGGTCGGCCGCCGCCAGGCCGTCCGGATCTCCGATGGCCTCCCAGCGCACCTGGGCCGGCGAGGCGCGCAGACAGCCATCGGAGAGTACGGCCACGGTGAGATCAGGCGCCGCGCTGTCGTGCCCGGTGCCATCACGCCTGGTGCGCGGTGATGCGGTCGCACCGCGGTCGACGTCCGCTGCCACGACCCGGAACCCGGCTAGCTCCAGGACGGCGCCGATCCAGTCGGCCCACGGCCTGTCCTCGGCCAAGTACTCGACACGGACAACCGACCGCTGCGGGATCACCGCCTCAGCTTGCCACAACTACCCGGCGCGTAAAAGGACTTCGGCGCCGGTCGGCGAGACCACCCAAGCCGTCATCGGAATCCTCGGCCAGAACCCCGCAAGGGGGTCATCCACACGCGGAGCAGGAGTAGAGGACGCGTCGTTCATGGAAGCGGTGCTGGGGGGGCGAGGTCGGCGGCGGTGCTCGTCGAGCTCGCACGTGCTGACGGGAAGGCTGCCGCGCTCTGCGCGCTGGCCAGCGGCTTGTTGGCCGCGGCCGTGGCGGCCCTCCTGGTGTGGTCCACCGGGCCGCCGCTGTGGGACGCCGGCTGCCGCTTCGACTTCGAGAACCCC
>NZ_JBFBDY010000790.1:0-2585 GCF_040683475.1 Kitasatospora sp. NPDC093558
GCTGACGTCCGGCAGCGTACCACCGAGCACGAGGCCCCCGGGAGCACCGTCCCCGGGGGCCTCGCTCTCTCCGGAGGCTTCGCTCTTCTCCGGGGGCCCTCGCTCTCTCCCGCTACTGCTCGACGTACTTCTTCAACACCTGCTGGTAGTCCGCGAATTCGGGCTTGGTGTGAAGCTTGTCGACGCTCTTCTTCAGGAAGATCATGCCCGGGCAGTCCGGCTTCGTGCCGCCCAACAGCCGTTCATTGCCGAGCTTCTTGCCCGTCCGGGCCTCGTAGACGGCGACGCTGTAGACACCCCGGTAGAGCTTGAGCGAGTCCGTCGTGAACTGGCAGGTCGTCACGAACTCGCCTTCGTCCGGCTCATCGAGACAGGCGATCAGCTGCACCCGGCTTGGTTCGAGCCGGCTCCCGCTCCAGTAGTCCGACGTGTTCGCGGGCGGGTAGCCGGACGGCGGATCGACCAGATCGGTCTCGCCGTTGTCGCGCATGCCGAACATCGCCACCGGGTGCGGGCCCGGACCGGTGTGCTCGGCGGCCTGCGGGAAGTACTTGCGCGCGAACGCGCCCCCGCAGCCGTCCTCGAAGTCCGTCAGGCTGTGCAACGCCCTGTTGCTCCGGTGCGGTTCGAAGACCACCCAGTAGCCGCCGTACCCGATCGCCCCCACCATCGCGAGCGCGACCACCCGCAGCGCCCACGTGCGGCGCCGCCGCTGCGCCGACGTCGGCCTCCTGTCCGACGGCCCGCCCTTCCTGCGGACGGCCGCGTACGCGAAGTAGGCGACCGGGGCCGCCGCCACGGCGGCGAACAGCACGCCGACGAAGGGGTTGCCGCCCTGGAACCCGAAGACGGAGAACAGGACGGCGAACGCGATGAGCAGAAGTATCAGCCTGGCCATGGACATGCCTTCCAATCGAGACAGGCTGAGACTACCGGGCGCAGGCGGTGGCGGGTGCGGCGCTTCGTGCCATTACTCCGGCAACAGGCCAGACTCCGTGAGCAGTTGACCGATCTCGGTGGCATCGAGCCGCTTCAGCAGCCTGCGCCGCAGGGCCTCGGGCCCCGGCAGGTGCAGCGCGTCGCCGTCCCGCAACAACCGGCTGACGGCGGCGAGCAGCGCGCGGACGTCGTACGTCGAACCGAAGACCTCCGGTACGGCCCGCTCGACGCCGAGGAGCCGGTAGGCCGCTTCCATGCCGGTGCGGACGGAGTACTCGGTGGTGAAGATGCAGTCGCGCGTGGTCTCCGCGAACTGCCCGATGAACGCGAAGTTCACCGAGCCCTGCGGGACGACGTCCGGGCGGTCGCCGGCCTTGCGCGGCATGAAGAACGACGTGACGTAGGGCATCATCACCGGCACGCACGTGGCGGCGTTCGCGGCGAGCTCGGGGATCTCGTGCTCGGGGACGCCGAGGTGGTAGAGCCACTCCCGGGTGATCTCCTCGCCCGTGCACTCCTGCATCGGCTTCGCGACGAAGTCGCCGGGCCGGTCGACGAACAGCGAGTACACCCACACCACGATCCGGTCCCTGGGCTGCTGCTTGAAGTGCGGCTGGCGGTTGACCGTCCAGCTCAGCAGCCAGCTCGAATCGCGCACGGTGACGATCCCGCCGGTGACGACGCGGCCGCTGAACGGGTCGCGCTTGCAGACCTTCTGGATGTACTCCGGGATGCGGTGGTCGAGCGTCGTGACGGTGGCCGACTCCCACTTGGTCTGCGGGATGTGCGCGCCGAACACGTCCGGGTGCCCGAACTCCGGGTCCTTGGCGGCGATCCGGCGCCACAGGTCCCAGGCCGGGGCCCGGCCGGTGTTCAGCTTCGCGGCGGTGTGGTGGTCGCCCTCGTCGGAGTTCTCGACCAGCGAGCCGATCGTCATGAAGAGCAGGTCGTCCGGCCCGAGGTCCACACCGCCCGGGGCACCCCCGGACGTCCAGTGGACGCGGGTGGCCTGCTTGCGGCCGGCCTCGATCGCGAAGTCGACGTCCGTGACCTCGGTGTCGAAGCGGAACTCGACGCCCTGGTCGAGGAGCCACCGGTAGAGGGGCAGCACCAGCGACTCGTACTGGTTGTACTTGGTGAACTTGAGGGCGGAGAAGTCGGGCAGGCCGCCGATGTGGTGGATGAAGCGGTGCAGGTACAGCTTCATCTCCAGGGCGCTGTGCCACTCCTCGAACGCGAACATCGTGCGCCAGTACAGCCAGAAGTTGCTCGCGAGGAACTCGGCGGAGAACACCTCGTCGATCCGCTTGTCCGCCATCTCCTCGCGCGTGGCGAGGAACACCCGGGCGATGTCCTTCTGCGCGCGGTCGGTGAGCGTGAACAGACCGTCGGTGCGGGCGTCCTGGCCGCGGTTGACGGTGGCGCGCTGGAGCGAGGAGTTCGGGTCGTCCTTGTTGAGCCAGTAGAACTCATCGAGGACGCTCGCGCCCTCGACCTCGATCGAGGGGATCGACCGGTACAGGTCCCACAGGCACTCGAAGTGGTTCTCCATCTCGCGCCCGCCGCGGATCACGAACCCCTTCTTCGGCTCCTTGATCCCGTCCAGCGCCCCGCCCGGCAGCCGCAGCCGCTCCAGCACGGTGATC
>NZ_JBFBDY010000791.1:0-2584 GCF_040683475.1 Kitasatospora sp. NPDC093558
GTGAATGTGCCGAGGCCGTCCAGCGGGCCGGCCGGGCCCTCGTCGGGCCGGCGGACAGCCCTGCTCGACGTGGAGTCCGGACGGCACGGCGGGCTGCAGCACGACGCCGCCCGCCGGGACGGCGCCGCCGTTGCGGACCGTCAGGGTGACGGTCGCCCGCTGCCCGACGCGGATCAGCGCGGGCGCGGCGGTGGCCGTGACGGCGAGCTCGGGCGTGCGCGTGTCGGGCGGGGTGGTGGCACTCGGCGTGGCGGTCGGCGTGACGGTTGGTGTGGCGCTCGGCGCGGGCGAAGTGGCCGTCGGCGACGTGGGCGTGGCCGTGGGCGAGGCCGTCCCGGGATCGGTGACCGCGACGCCCGCCTGCGCCGTCACCGGCTCCCCGTTCGAGCTGTTCACCGTCCCCGTGACCGGCCCGCTGAACGCCGCGTCACCCGTCACCACGACCTGCACCACCGCCTGCGCGCCCGGCCCGAGGTCGCCGAGCACGCACCCGGTGGACGGGCACGCCGGCGTCGCGGACACCACGCGCAGCCCGGGCGGCACCACGGGCGTCAGCGTCACGCCGGAGGCCGTCCCGTCGCCCTGGTTGCGCACGGTGAAGGAGACCGTGACCGGTTCGCCGGGGTGGACGGACCCGGGCGTGGCCGTCGCCGTGACGGTGAGGCCGGGGGCGAGGACGGTGACCACGGCCTCCGCGCGGTCGTTCTCCGCCCTCGGGTCGAGCACGTCGCCGCCCACCTGGGCCGTGGCCCGCTGGGCGCCGGTCGCCACGCCCTTGACGGTGAGCCGGACGGTGGCGCTCGCCCCCTTGGCGAGCCCGCCGAGCGTGCAGTGGTACGGCGCTGCGCCCGGGCAGGCCCCCTGCGAGGGGACGGGCGTGCCGGCCGCCTGGAGCCCTGCGGGCAGGGCGGGTTCGGCGGTGACGCCCTTGGCCGGGGCGGGGCCGAGGTTGGTGACGGTGAGGGTCAGCTCGGTCGTGCCGCCGCGGGTGACCTGCGGCTGCGCGGCGGTCAGGGCGACGGCGAGGTCGGCGGTGGGCTGCCACGAGGGGCGCCGGTGATCGGCGAGGTAGCGCGCGGGGAAGACCTGCCCGACCCCGGTCGCCGCGTCGGCCACCGCGATCCGCCCGTACTGCCCTTCGCCGTTGTAGACCCCGACGTCGAAGGCGAGCTGCTTGCCGTCGGGCGACCACGCGGGGTTGGCGGGCTGGTAGAAGGCCACCTGCGGACGCGGCTTGCCGTTGACCGGGCCGAGCTTCGGGCAGGTGGGGGCGGGCGGGATGACGCCGTGGCAGCTCGCGCCGTCGGGCCCGAGCTCCAGCAGCACGCGCAGCGGGTCGCGCGCGCGGGGCGGGCCGCTCGGCGGCGGGCAGAAGCCGGACGTGCACGAGGGCGGCGGGGAGGACGGGTCCGGCGTGGCGGCGAGCAGCTCCCGGCCGAAGGCGAGCCCGCTGCCGTCCGGCGCGTACGCGGGACGGTCGTCGAGGACGGGGCAGTCGGGGTCGCCGCACTGGGCGGCCGTGTGGTCCCGCTGGTCGCCGCCGGCGCCGGCCTCGACCGACCAGACGTGCCGCACGCCGCTGATGGCGGCGATCGCCGGGGCCTCGCGCAGAGCGGTCAGGTGGATGATCGGCGTGCAGGTGCTCGCGCGCGAGAAGGCGATCCGGCTGCCGTCCGGCGACCAGGCGGGATCGGACTCGCTGGACGTGCAGTTGTAGCCGCTGCGGGTGCGCGCGGGCACGGTGAGGACCACCTTCGCCTTGTCGGCGCCGCCGGAGACGTCGGCCACCAGGATCCGGTCGGCCGCGGCCTGGACGCAGTCGGTGCAGCTCCGGGTGGTCTGGACGAAGGCGAGCCGCTTGCCGTCGGGCGACCACGCGGGCCGGATCTGGTCCATGGCCGGGTCGATGCCCTGGCCGGCCAGCTCGGTGGCGCGGGAGGGGTCCGCCGCGTCGCCGACCAGGACCCGGGTCGCCGGCCGGCCGGCGGCGGCGGTGGGCGGCCGGCCGGCCCGGCGCTCCGTCCGGGTGAAGGCGAGCCGCCGCCCGTCCGGCGCGTAGGCGGGGTCGGCGGTGCTCTCCGTGCCGTCCACCGCCTGGGGCCGAAGGTCCAGCCGGTCCAGCGGCGGTGCCGGGTGGACGCTCTCGATCCGCTGCCGCCACTCGGCCACGTTCGTGACCAGGACGGTCGGGGAGCCACCCACCGGGGTGTACCAGCCGGCCGATTCCACTGTGTAGGAGCGGCCGTCCACCACCGTCGTGCCGGGGCAGGTCGGGCAGCCGCTCGCCGGATCGACGCGGAAGACACCGTCGGACAGGAAGGCCAGCGCGGCGCCGTCCGGGGACCACGTGACGTCGGTGCTGTCCGACTCGTACCGGGAGCCCCGCGCGACCGGCCGCACCGCCCCGCCCTGCGCCGGGACCAGCGCCAGCACCTGGTACCCGCCCTGGACGGTGACGAAGGCGATCCGGTCGTGCCCGGCCCCGGCCTTCGGCTCCCAGGCGGGCCGGTGCGCCGGGCCCGCGCCGGTGTCGACCGGCGCCGCCGTGCCGCCCGCCGCGACCGGCACGCGAAAGAGCTTCCCG
>NZ_JBFBDY010000792.1:0-2580 GCF_040683475.1 Kitasatospora sp. NPDC093558
GGCGGATGACGACGGCCAGGGCGGCCACGAAGGCGGCCGTGAAGAGCGCCCAGCCGCTCACCCGCCAGGCGGCGGCGCGGAGTTGTGCCCGGAACCGGTGGCCGGCGACCTCCTCCCAGAGGGCGGCCTGCCGGCGGACCAGCTCGCCGCCGGCTCCCGCGACGCGGATCTCCTTGGCGGCCGCCGCCTCCGACGCGGTGTCGAACAGGTGCTTCTGGAGGCGGACCGCCTCCGCCGTCTCCGTCTCGGCCCGGCTGATGCGGCGCTGGCCCCGGCGGTCGAACCAGAGCGGGGCGGCGGCGAACAGGACCAGGAGCAGCAGCCAGGGGCTCACCGTGCCCAGCAGCAGGAGGGAGACGCCGAGTTGGAGCACGCCGAAGACGGCGCTGACCGCCGACCAGAAGCCGTTGACGATGGCCCAGGGGGCGCCGAGGACGATGTTCACCCGGTCCAGGAAGTCGCTGCGTTCGACGTGCTCCAGGCCGTCGAGCAGCGCGATGTCCCGGTTGATCGAGGCCGGCAGGTCCAGCACGGCGACCTTGTCCACGAGCTGGCCCCGGACGTTGAAGCCCAGGTCGGTGAGCGCGGCGGTGGCGGCGTGGACGACGGCGGCTCCGACCGCCCCGGCGACGGCGGTGCCGGTGTCGTGGTCGATCGCGCCGTTGATGGCCGCGCGCAGGGTCAGCGCGGTGGCGGCGACCGTCACCAGGGAGAGCGCCTGGGTGAGCAGGACGCCGATCGTCAGCCCCGGTGAGCGGCGGTAGGAGATGGCCGGCAGTTCGCGGGCCAGCCCCGCGTACTCGCGCGCGGTCGCCCGGAACTCGGGCTGCGGGTCCAGGGTCACGAGAGTTCGCTTTCGTCCGTGCGGTCGTCGTAGCCGAGCCGGAAGCGCTCGGCCTGGATGGCGAAGAGGTCGGCGTACCGGCCGCCGAGGGCCATGAGGTCGTCGTGGGTGCCGGACTCGGTGATCCGCCCGCCGTCGAGGAGCACGATCCGGTCGGCCTGCCGGACGGTGGAGAGCCGGTGGGAGATCAGCACCACGCTGGCCCGGCCGCGGTGCTCCGCGAGCCGGTTGAAGACGTCGAACTCGGTGCGCACGTCCAGGTGCGCGGTGGGTTCGTCGAGGACCAGCAGGCCGGCGCCGGTGTGCACGGAGTACAGGGCGCGGGCCAGGACGGCCTGCTGCCACTGGCCGCCGGAGAGGTCGACCCCGCCGGTGCGGGTGCGGGCGAGCGGGGTGTCCCAGCCGTCGGGCAGCCGTTCCAGCACCGCGTCGAAGCCGGAGTCCTTCGCGGCGGCGTCCAGGGCGGCCCGGTCGACGGGCACGGTGGCATGGCCGAGCGCGACGTTGTCGGCCGCCGGCAGCTGGTACTTGACGAAGTCCTGGAAGACGACCGAGACGTGCTCGCGCCAGCCGGCGGCGCCGAGCTCGGCGATGTCGGTCCCGTCGGCCGTGATCCGGCCCCCGGTGGGCCGGTAGAGGCCGGACAGCAGCTTGATCATGGTGGACTTGCCCGCGCCGTTGAGCCCCACCACGGCGAGCAGTTCGCCGGGCCTGATCTGCAGGTCGAGGCCGTCGAGCACGGTGCGCTCGGTGCCCGGGTACGTGAAGGACACGTCCTCGAAGGCGACCAGCGGCGGTTCGGCGCGCCGCTCCGCGCGGGGCGCGGGGAGGACGTCCCCGCCGGCGTGCGGCTGCCCGAGGGCCTCCCGCAGCTCGCCGTAGGCCAGCATGCCCTCCGTAGCGGCGCGGATGTTGCGGACGTCCTCGCTGTAGCCCATCGACTGCACGAGCGCCCAGGAGGCGGTCAGCACCGCGGTGAGGGCCGAGACGGAGACCGTGCCGCCGGCCGCGTCCCGGGTCACCGCGAGGTATACGACGACCAGGGGAACGCCGACCAGGACGAACTGGCTCCACTCGTTGCGCAGCAGTCTGCGGGACACCTCCCAGGTGGGCGCGAACATCGCCCGCACGTGCTGCTGGATGCGTTCGACCATCCACTCGCCGAAGCCGAAGACCCGCACCTCCATGCTGGGGCCGACGGCGGTGAGCGCGTCCCGCCAGGCCTCGGCGCGCATCCCGTGCTCGATGCCCTTGCGCCACACCGCCGTGAAGACGTCCGCCTGACGGTTGCGCAGGTACTGGTTGACCGCGCCTGGCACCAGCAGGACGGGCACGGCCCACCACACGTACTGCGCCAGCACCGCGCAGGCGCCGGCCAGGCCGAGGAGCGAGGCGAGGCGGCGCAGGCGTCCCAGCGCGCCGTCGGCGGGAGTGCGCTCGGTCCAGTTGGCGGGCTGGGCGCGGGCGCGGCGGACCAACTGCTGCACCTCGGGCGTCTCCAGCGCCTCGATCGTGGGAGCCGACGTGGTGATCCGCAGGACCCTGGCCCGGTGGGCCCCGTCGATGCGGAGGGCGGCGAGCTGCCCGAGCGGCGCGGTCAGCGCCTCGATCACGTGCCCGAGCAGCAGGACGGCACCGAACATCGCGAGGGGGACGAGGGCGGCGTCGAAGAGGTCCGCGCCCGGATGGCCCTGGACCCTGGCCACCAGAGCGGCGGTGGCCAGGGCGGTGGCGGC
>NZ_JBFBDY010000793.1:0-2579 GCF_040683475.1 Kitasatospora sp. NPDC093558
GGGTCCGCCGGACCCGACCGCATCGCCAGGAGAGACGATCATGTCGCACGACCAGACCCCGGCCGTCCCGGTTCCGACCCCGGCGGAGCCCGCCGCACAGCCCGACCCCGTCGGCCCGGTCCTGGACGTCCGCGTCGGGGGGATCCGCCTGACGCTGGAGGTGCCGGCGCGCCTCCACCTCCTGGCGTCCGGCCTGATCACCTCCGGGACCGCCGCGGCCCTCGGGTACCTGCTCGCAGCGCGCTGACCTGGTGTACTTCCGGAGGTGAGAGGAGGGGGCATGGGGAGTGGCTGGGGTTTCGCGGCGCTGCTGGGTGCGGTCGTGCTGGTGGGGGCGTCCGTGCAGCGGCTGGCGGGGATCGGGTTCGCGCTCGTGGCGGCGCCGGCGCTGGTCCTGATGCTGGGCCCGGGCGGCGGGGTGACGCTGGCCAACTGCGCCTCGGCCGCGATCAGCGCCGTCGGGCTGGCCGGGAATTGGCGGCAGGTGCGGGTCGCGGAGATGGTACCGCTGATCGCGGCTGCCGTCTGCACCGTGCCCGCCGGGTCCTGGGTCGCCGGGCGGGTGTCGCCGACGGTGCTGCTCATCGGGATCGGCGCCCTCGTGAGCGCGGCGGCGCTGCTGGTGCTCGGCGGTGTCCGGGCGTCCTCGCTGCGGGGTGTGCGCGGCGCGGTGGTGGCGGGCGCGGCGAGCGGGTTCATGAACGCGGCGGCCGGGGTGGGCGGTCCGGCGATCTCGCTCTACGCGCTCAACACCGGCTGGAGCGCTCGGCAGTTCGTCCCGAACGCGCAGCTGTACGGGCTCCTCGTGAACGCCGTGTCGATCGCGGCCAAGGGCCTGCCGCACCTGACCGCGCCCGCCTGGTCGTTGGCGGCGCTCGGGATCGCGGGCGGCTCCGTGGTCGGGAAGGTGCTGGCGGAGAGGGTGCCGGAGGGCCGGGCCCGGCTGGTGGTGCTGGGCCTGGCCCTGGCCGGCGGGGTCGTCACGCTCGCAAAGGGCCTGTGGGGGCTCTGACGTCGGGCGTGGGGGTGTGGGGGCTCTGACGTCGGGCGTGGGGGTGCGGGGGCTCTTGGGAGTGCGGGGCTCCGACGTCAGGCGTGGGGGTGCGGGCGGGAGCGGCAGATGCGCGGCGCCTCGTCCTTGAGTCCCAGCAGCGCGAAGTAGTTCTGGCCGAGGGCGATGTCCCGGAAGGCCTCGTTGCCGAGGGCGCGGTTGATCCGGCTGGTGACCTCCAGCTCCTGTTCGTAGACCGAGTAGTCCTTGTTCCGGGCGGCCACGAAGTCCGTTCCGGTGATCGCCCGGGTGGGGTGGCGGTCGAGGAGGGCCGCGTACTTCTCGCGGACGCCGGGCCGGCTGAAGTACAGGTCCTCCAGGACGCGCCAGCTGAGGTCGAGCGTCAGGTTCGGGTGGTCGTCGAGGAGCCGGTCGAGGATGCGGATGTGCTCGTCGGGGTCGAGGGTGCCGAGCTCCTTCGACAGCCCCATGTGCGCCCACACGATCTTGTTGTCCGGGTACTGGGTGAGGATCTGCTCCATCAGGTGCAGGTACTTGGTCGGCTCCGCGTCGTTGCCGAGGTCCGAGTGGAAGGTGACGGGGATGCCGCGGTCCCGGTACACCTCCATGAACGGGCCCCAGTTGGCGATGTCGTCGCTGTCCGCCGGTTCGGCCTGGTTGGGGAACAGGGCCTGCTTGACGACGTTGACCTCGCCGGCCCACGTGAACATCCCCGGGAACTCGCGGTCGTAGAGCGCGATGCCGGCGGGGACGGTCTCGGGGTGGTGCAGGTCCATGAAGGTCATCGAGAGCGTGAGGTGCGGGTCGTCGGGGTGCTGCTCGCGGAAGTTCTCGGCGTTGACGACGTCGTTGCGGATGCTGGGCCGCACCGGGGTGCCGGGGCAGTCGAGGTAGTACGTGCAGTCGGAGTCGGCGGGCAGGACCTGCCCGATGCCGAACATGTTCGCGTAGCGCACGCCGCTCTTGCGCAGGTAGTCGGTCATCTCCTCGAAGGGGATCGCCCGCCCGCCGAAGGGGCGGAAGTGGAGGTGGCTGTCGACCACCGAGGTGTAGGGCTGTTTGGCCCGGTCGAAGCAGGCCCGGGCCGCGAGGGCCTGCCCGGCTCCGGCCGGGGAGACGACGACGGCCATCGCGGCGGCCGAGACGGCGATGGCGGTGAGGGGTCTGTTGCTGCGGAGGGATCTGTTGGTCCGGAGGGTCTTCTTCATGGGGGCGCCTCCCGTGGCGGGCGGTCGGCGCTCGGCGCCGACTCGGAGAGCAACTCTGGGGGGCCAGGTTGACCCGGCGGGTCGTCAGCCGGTGCCGCTTGGACGGGTGTCGACGCGGCCCGCCGCTCGAACGGGCGCGGGGAGGGGGCCATTGGAGCGGGTGCGAACCAAGGGCGTCCGCCGGCGGATCAGCGCTGGGCGCGGCGGAAGCCGCCCGGGGTGTGGCCGGTCTCGCGGGTGAAGAACTTGCCGAAGTTGGTGGGCTCGCCGAAGCCGAGGCTGCGGCCGATCGCCGCGACGGGCAGGTCGGTGTGCGCGAGGAGGCGCTGGGCCTGCAACGCGACGCGGGCGTCGGCGAG
>NZ_JBFBDY010000794.1:0-2574 GCF_040683475.1 Kitasatospora sp. NPDC093558
CCGCCTCGACGTCGGCTTCGCGTTCAAGAAGGGCTCCCGGCTGACCCCGGCGTTCCAGGCGGCGGTCAACCAGCTGATCAAGGACGGGACGTACGCCCGATTCCATCAGCAGCCAGGGGGCGCCGCCGGCGAAGGAGCGGGCCCGGTCGGCGTCGAAGGCGGCGTGGGCGGCGGCGTCGGTGCCGGGTGCGCTGGGGTAGTGGTTGACGGAGACCAGGTCGACCTCGCGGCCGAACGCCCACAGGTCGAGGTTCTGGTAGTTGGGCAGCATGAGGTTGGTGGTCACCGGCCGGTCGCTGTGGGCGCGGATGGCGTCGCGCTGCTCGCGGTAGGCGGCGAGGGTCTCGTCGGACCAGAAGCGGCTGTAGTCCAGGGCCTGGCCGGGGTTGCGGTGCCACTGGCTCCGGCGGGGCGGCAGGATCTGCTCCCACGAGGTGTAGCGCTGGCTCCAGAAGGCCGTCCCCCAGGCCTCGTTGAGGGCGTCGAGGGAGCCGTGGCGGGCGCACAGCCAGACCCGGAACGCGGCGGCGGCGTGGTCGCACCAGCAGAGGGTGACGTACTCGTTGTGCACGTGCCACAGGGCGAGTGCGGGGTGGTCGCCGTAGCGCTCGGCGAGGGCCGAGGTCCGCGATGAACTCCCCGATCCGCGCGGTGGCTTCGGCGACGCGTCCGGCCTCGCCCTTGAACTCGAACTCGACGAAGTCGCCGAGGCCGGCCACGGTGTCGAAGGCGACGGCGATCCCGTCGAGCGTCCACTCCTCGCGGACCTTGTCGACGGTGGTCAGCCCGGTGAAGCCGAGCGCGGCCAGGATCCGGCGGACGGCCTCGGCGTCCCCGACGGCGGTCTCGTACTCGTCGCAGTGCGTCGTCACCGGCGCCCCGACCGGGTGAAACAGCTTGAAGTTGAGCGAGGCCCCGTCGTCCCCCTCGCGGATCCGCAGCCACTCGGAGATCACCTCGCCGGCGGTGAAGTCCCGGTGCGGGGCGTTGTAGTAGGTGTCGACCTGCCGGGACGGCTCGCCGGGCTTGCCGCCGCGCTCCGCGAGCACGGCCCGCAGGTCGTCGGGCGGGCCGAGGAGCCGGTACTTCTGCTCGACCTCGATGTACTTCACAGGCGTCCCCCTCTCCGTGACTGCTGTGCCGGACCGAGATCATCACGGCCGGGGCGCGGCGCACGTCACCAGGAGCGCACGGTTCACCCGAACGGATGACTCCGGGGGCCGTCGCGAAGTTGGCCGAAACACCCCGCAGGCCCCCGAATTTGATGACGCCGTTATGGAAACCATCGATGACGCTGTTATGCAATAAACCCGCCTGGGAGCAGCCGCAAAGCACGCTCGAAGTAGACACCCGGGCCCCGGCCGGGCAGCCTGGATTCGGATACGGTGAGCCGTTCCCGGTGGGGACTGGCGGGCCGTCAATTCGGAGCCAAGGGGCGGTGAATACGTGAGCAGCCAGCGGGTCGCCATCGTGGGAATCGGGCTCAGGTACCCGGACGCGAATTCCCCGAACGAACTCTGGGAGAACGTCCTGGGCGGGCGCCGGGCATTTCGGCGGTTGCCCGACGAGCGGATGAACCACGCCGACTACTGGTCGGCCGACCGGGCCGCGCCGGACCGGTTCTACGCCAGTAAGGCCGCGGTGCTCCGCGATTTCACGTTCGACCGGGTGGCCTACAGCGTCGCCGGGAGCACGTACCGGTCCACGGACCTGACGCACTGGCTGGCCCTCGACACGGCCGCCCGGGCACTGGCCGACGCGGGATTCCCGGGAGGGGAGGGAATTCCCGCGGAGGCCACCGGCGTGGTCGTCGGGAACAGCCTCACCGGGGAATTCTCGCGGGCCAACATCATGCGCCTGCGCTGGCCCTACGTGCGCCGGACGGTCGCCGCCGCGCTCACCGGAAAAGGCTGGTCCGAGGCGGCCGCAGCCGAGTTCCTGGAGGAATTGGAACCGGCTTACAAGGCGCCTTTCCCGCCGATCGACGAGGATTCCCTCGCGGGCGGCCTGGCGAATACCATCGCGGGCCGGATCTGCAACCACTTCGACCTGCGCGGCGGCGGCTACACCGTGGACGGCGCCTGCTCCTCCTCGCTGCTGTCCGTCATCACCGCCGCCCGCTCGCTCGTCGACGGCGACCTCGACGTGGCGCTCGCGGGGGGCGTCGACCTGTCCATCGACCCGTTCGAGGTGATCGGCTTCGCCAAGACGGGCGCGCTGGCCACCGGCGAGATGAAGGTCTACGACCGCGACTCCAACGGCTTCTGGCCCGGCGAGGGCTCCGGCATGCTCGTCCTCATGCGCGAGGACGACGCGCTCGCGGCCGGCCGCCGGATCTACGCGACGATCGCCGGCTGGGGCGTCTCCTCGGACGGCAAGGGCGGCATCACCCGCCCCGAGGCGGGCGGCCACCGGCTCGCGATCGCCCGCGCGTACCAGCAGGCCGGGTACGGCGTCGAGACCGTCTCCTACTTCGAGGGGCACGGCACCGGCACCGCCCTCGGCGACGCCACCGAGATCGAGGCGCTGTCCTCCGCCCGCCGCGCCGCCGCCCCCGGAGCCCGCCCGGCCGCC
>NZ_JBFBDY010000795.1:0-2572 GCF_040683475.1 Kitasatospora sp. NPDC093558
TGCTCGTGGCCGTCGCCCGGGGCGCCGTCCTGCTCGGTGCGGAAGATCCTGCTGAGCACGCCGGGTGCGGGGTGCGTGGCGGATGTCTGTACGTCACCCGTTCCACCACCTCCGAAACCCTCGCCGAGCTGGCCGCCCTCGTCGCCGCCGGCGAGTTGGACGTGCACATCACCGGCCGCTACCCGCTGGCCCACGCCGCCGAGGCGCTCGCCCTCGTGGAGTCCGGGCATGCGAAAGGCAAGCTGGTTCTCGAAGTCTCGTGAAAACAAGCAGAATTGACGAGTCGTCAGATATAACGTCCACAACCCCCGAAGAGCCAGAGAGAAGCGCATGAAGCAGAACTCCGCCACCGTCGGCGCCCCCTGCTGGGTCGAGCTGGGCACCTCCGACCCCGCTGCCGCCCAGTCCTTCTACGGCGAGCTGTTCGGCTGGCGCGCCGATACCGACGTGCGGCCCGAGGCCGGCGGCTACACGCAGATGTTCCTCGGCGACGACCCGGCCGCCGCCGTCACCCCGCTGTACGGGCCTCAGCAGCCGACGGCCTGGACGGTGTCCTTTGCGGTCGCCGACGCCGACGCCACCGTCGCGACGATCAAGGCGCGCGGCGGCAAGGCGCTGATGGAGCCCGCCGACGTGTTCGACCTCGGCCGGTTCGCGGTGGTCGCCGACCCGTCCGGCGCGGTCTTCACCCTCTGGCAGGCCCGGGCGTTCCAGGGCGCCGGCGTGTTCAACGAGCCCGGCGCGCTCGGCTGGGTCGAGCTGGCCACCCGGGACGCGGAGAGCGCGACGGCCTTCTACCCGGCGGTGTTCGGCTGGTCCGTCACCGCGTCCCCGCAGTACACCCAATGGGGCCTGGCGGGTGCGGACTTCGGCGGCATGATGGTGATGGACGACCGCTTCCCGCCGCAGGTCCCGCCGCACTGGCTGGCGTACTTCGCGGTCGCGGACGTCGACAACACCGTCGCCCGCGCGGGTGGCCTCGGCGCCGACGTCCTGATGCCCGCCATGGACGTCCCGGACGGCCCGCGCATCGCCGTCCTGCGCGACGCCCAGGGTGCGGCGTTCGGCGTCTACCGCGCCGGCGACGAAGGCTGACCGTCCCCGGACTCCCCGTCGGCCACCCGAGCCCCGTCGGCAACCCGCCGCGCCCGCCCCCGCCACACCGAGGCCGCCGCCCCCGCCGTCACGAGCAGGGCCGCCACTGGCACGACGTCACCGACGCGGTCGTACCAGGTCAGCGTGTCGGGCGCGGTGAGCGGCACCCGTACGGTCAGCGCCCCCGTGCCGTCGGTGCCGAGCCGCGCGAGCTCGCGCCCCTGCGCGTCGAAGGCCGCCGAGACCCCCGTCAGCGAGGCCTGCACGGCCGGACGGCCGGTCTCGGCGGCCCGGATCGCGGCGAGCGAGACGTGCTGCGCCGGCGCCCAGGTGCGCTGGAACGTCGAGGTCGACGACTGGTAGACCAGCACCCGGGCGCCGTCGCGCGCCGCCGTGCGCGCCATGTCGGGGAACGCCGACTCGAAGCAGATCAGAGCGCCGACCGGCAGCGCACCGCCCGCCCGGTCGGTGGCCGGCAGCACGTGGAACGAGGTGCCCGGCGCCCGGTTCTCGCCCGCCGCCCGGCTGACGCCCGCGATCCACCCGAGGACCGGCCGCAGCGGGATGTACTCGCCGAACGGCACCAGCCGGATCTTGCGGTAACGGTCCACGACGCCCGCCGGGGAGACCAGGACGGCGTCCTTCGAGATCCGCCCGTCGGCCTTGCGCGCGTCCTCCCCGGCGATGACCTGTGCGCCGGTGGCGGCGGACAGTTCGCGCAGCCGGTCCAGCGCGACCCGGTCGCGGTCCAGGTCGGAGGCTGTGCTGCTCTCGCCCCAGACGACCAGGTCCACCGGCCGTCCGCCGAGCGCCGCCGTGGCCCGCGCGCTCGCGTCGAACCGGGCCTGCGGGTCGTCGACGATCCCGGGCTGGACGAGCGCCACCGTCACCGCCCCCGCCCGCACCGGCGCCTCGCGCAGCGCGAACAGCAGCGGCCCGGCCACCAGCACCAGGACGGCAGTCAGCGCCGCGACGGCGCGCGGACGCCAGGGCGCGGCCGTCAGCACGGCCAGCACCCCGGTGTTGACCGCCACCACCGCCGCGCTGACCAGCCAGATCCCGCCCGCCGAGGCCAGCGCGAGGACCGCCGGGTGCTGCCACTGGGTGGCGCCGAGCAGCGCCCACGGCCCGCCGAGCGCGTGCCAGGAGCGCGCGTACTCGGTGGTCAGCCACAGTGCGGGGACGACGGCCAGGGCGAGCAGCGCCCGGCGGGCCGTCAGCGGCGGGTGCAGCAGCCGGTGCACGCCGTACCCGACGACGGCCTGCAGCGCCCCGAACAGGACGGCGAGCACCGGCAGGCCCGGCCCGATCGACGGGACCAGCCAGTACATCCCCGTCAGGATGAAGCCCGCGCCGAACCACCACCCGCGCACCGCCGCCTCCCGCCCCGACGGCGCCCGCTGCATCAGCAGCAGCCCCGGCACCAGCGCGATCCACGCCAGCCAGGCGAGCCCCAGCGGCGGGAAGGCCAGCACCG
>NZ_JBFBDY010000796.1:0-2570 GCF_040683475.1 Kitasatospora sp. NPDC093558
GGAACGGCAGGCCCGGCATCAGGCGCAGGAGCAGGACGCTGCGGAAGCTCTGGTCGGTGAAGCGGCGGTCCAGCGCGGTCAGCATCCTGCCGCGCAGGAGCGGGCGCAGCGCGTCCCGGCCGAGCGCCCGGCCGAGGCCGAACGCCGCCGCCGCGCCGAGCGTGGTGCCGAGGACGGCGAGCAGGGTGCCCTCCTGGATGCCGAGCAGCAGCCCGGCGGCGGCGTTGAGGGCCGGGCGGGGCAGGAAGGCGAGCGTGCCGAGGGCGTAGACCGTGACGAAGGCCGGCGCGAGCCAGTACCCGGGCACCCCGGCGGGCAGCCCGTCGCGCAGGAACGCCGTCGGGCTCCACAGCAGCAGCGACCCGGCGGCGGCGCCGAGGATCAGGACGAGCAGCGCGAAGCGCCACCACGGCGAACGCGGGGTGGGCTCGGGCGGTGCGGGGGCTGTGTCTGGTGCGGGCACCGCCCGAGCCTATCGGCACTACGCGTACGGATCCTTCTCCGGGTTGTAGTGCCAGAACTGGTTGGCCCCGGCGTGGAAGTCCCACTGGATCACCGCGGTGCCGTCGGCGATCACGCCCCAGGCGACGTCCAGGCTGAGCCCGCTGTTGGCGTTGACGATGTGGCGGGGGGTGCCGGCGTGGCTGACCGACGGGTCGCTCCACTGCTGGTTGCTGCCGCCGTTGCAGGTCCACTGGCCGGCCTGGGTGCCCGGGGTGGTGCTGAAGGCGGGGATCTCCAGGCACTTGCCGCTGTTCTGGTTGATCCAGCCGCCCGCGGTCTGGGTCCATTTCTGGTTGGCACCGCCGGTGCAGGTCCAGATCCGGACCGGGGCGCCGTCGTCGGTGCGCCAGTCGGCGACCTCCAGGCACAGGTCGTTCGGGCCCGCGCCCATCCCGGTGCGGATCTCCGCGGGTCCGAAGTCGGCGGTCGTGGCGGTGGTGGCGGCCCCTGCGGACGGTGCGGCGAGCACTGGTGCGGCGGCGAGTGCGAGGACGGCGGCGGCCGTCGTGAGTCTCCTGCGATGGGTCATCGGATCGCTCCCCCTTGGGTGGGTTCAGCGCGGTCGGGCGAGGAAGCCGAGCAGGCGGTGCCAGGCGTCCCGGGCCGCGTCGGAGTGTTCGACCGCGCCGAGTTCGAAAAAGTTGTGCGGTGCTCCGGGGTAGGTGACGAACTCGTGCGGGCAGCCGGCGGCGGTGAGGGCCGTGTCGAAGGCGTCGACGACGGCGCGCGGGATGTGCTCGTCGGCGCCGCCCCAGAGGGCGAGGACGGGAGCGGTGAGGCCGGGCGCGAGCTGGGTCGGCCCGGGGGCGCCGTTGATCGCGTCGGGGTATCCGTAGAAGCCGACCGCGCCGGCCAGGCCGAAGCGGGGCCCGGCGGCGCGGAAGGCCTGGCGTCCGCCGAAGCAGAAGCCGAGAGCGACCACCTCGGCGGCGCCGGTCGCCCGGAGCCGGTCGAGGCCGGCGGTGAGGTCGGCGTCGAGTCCGTCCGGGGTCAGGGCGAGCAGGTGCGGGAGCAGATTCGGCAGCTCGCCGAATTCGGCCGGGCGGGCGTCCGGATCGGCTCCGGCGGTGCGGCCGTAATAATCGAGGACGAGCGTCGGGTGGCCCTGTTCGGCGAGCCGGGCGGCGGTGTGGCGGTAGAAACCGGAAAGTCCCTTGTTGTCCGGCAGCAGCAGGACGGCCGGCCCGGTGGAGAATTCCGGACGGGCCAGGAAGGCGGCGACGTCGGTGCCATCCGCCGAGGTCAGGGTGAGCGGCATGGCCTCGGCCAGGGCCCAGAGGGCCGGGGTGAAGGCGGGTGGGGCGGCGTCGGCGTCGTAGCACACGGGAAATCCCTCCGGGATCGCGAAACTGCCGGGCGTGAAGTGCGCCCGGCAGTCGGCGATATTAGCGGGAAATCCCCTTGATTTCTCTCATCATAGCGTCGAGAGATCGTTTTCGGAAGGCTTTTTCGGTGACATTGTGGTTGCATTTTCGGGCACGTCGCCGGCGGAATTCCGTTCGCTGCGGCGCAGCGCCCCGGCGCTCGGGACCAGGGCGAGCGCGAGCGCGGTGACGAGGACGAAGGAGGCGCGCAGCGAGGTGGCCTGGGCGAGCCCGCCGACGACGGCCGGGGCGATCAGGCCCGAGGTGTAGGTGACGGTGGCGACGCCCGCGATGGCCTGGCTGGGGTTGGGGCCGCTGCGCCCGGCCGCCGCGAACGCCAGCGGGACGATGACCGCGACGCCGACGCCGATGAGCGCGAAGCCCGGGATCGCCAGCGCCGGTTCGTCGGCCAGGACCACGAGCACCCCGCCCGCCGTGGCGGTGGCGCCGCCGAGGCGGGTGGCCCGGACGGCGCCGAGCCGGCGGATCACCGCGTCGCCGGCCAGCCGGCTGACCGCCATCGTGAGCGCGAACGCCGTGTAGGAGACGGCGGCGACGGTGGCCGACGCGCCGGCGACGTCGCGCAGGTAGACGCCGCTCCAGTCCATCGAGGCGCCCTCGGCGAACACGGCGCAGAAGCCGACCAGCCCGATCACCAGCGAACTGCGCGGCGGCAGCGCGAACCTCGGCGGCGCCTCGGCC
>NZ_JBFBDY010000797.1:0-2569 GCF_040683475.1 Kitasatospora sp. NPDC093558
GCTGCGGAAGCCGGCCCGCAGGCTGCGCACGCTGACCCTGGCCGCGACGGCCATGTCGGCGACGGAGATCGGCTCGTGCGCGTGGTCGCTGCAGTACGCGAGGGCGCGTCCGACGGCGCCGGCGGGTGCCGCGCGGTCGGGGGCCTCCCAGGGGCTGATCCGGTTCGGCTGCGCGTCCAGGAGCCCGTGCACCAGCAGTTGTTCGAAGTGACCGAGGGCCAGCGGGGACCGGTCGAGCAGTCCGGACTGCGCGGAGCTCGCGAAGCTCTGGGCGGTGCTGAGCCATGCCGCGACGGCGGCCGAGTCGAGGTCGAGGACCGGGTCGAAGCGGGTGATCCCCGAGGGCGTGTCGCCGAGCCGGAGTGCCAGGGCGTCGTCGAGGGCCTGACGGGTGATCAGGATCACGCGGTTGAGGCTGTCGGCGTTCCAGGCCATGGCGAGCCGCTGGCCCGGTCCGGCGATGCTGAGGGTCGTCGGGAGCTCGGTGCCGTCGACGGTGACCGTGCCGTGGCCGGCGAGCGGGATGTGGACGTTGTAGAACTTGGCCAGCTCGCCCGGGTCGATCTCCACGGCGGTGCCGTACCCGAGCTCGTAGACGGAGACGGGCCCGGCCCAGATCCGGCGGAACTGGCCGTCGGCGCGCCGGTCGCGGCCCAGGACGCGCAGGCGGTGGGGTGAGAAGTGGGCGCTGACCAGAGCGTGCAATTCCTTGACGTCGCCGCCCTGGTAGAGCAGGCCCGCACGTGCGTCGTCGGCGTGCGGGCCGGGATCGAAATCGGCTGGCATGGCCCCCCGGCCTTTCTCTGACGGAACAACAGGTGTCATGGGAGTCGTTGAAAGTTGTCGGATCGCCCTACGATAACGTGGACATGACAGATCGTTCCCGGGGCCGGAGATGAGAAAAGCCTGCGAGATGCCGCCGAGCGCGGCACCTCCCAGGCGATGCGGTGTCAGCCCGGGCCCGTCGGCCGGTCTGTCGGCCCGTCAGTCCTTCTTGTCCGTCGGGCAGCGCGTCCCGGCGGCCGGGACGGTGCCGTCCACGAGGAAGGCGTCGACGGCGGTCCGGATACAACTGCTCTTGCCGTACGCGGTGTGCCCCTCGCCCTCGCGGGTCAGCAGCACGGCGTTGCCCAGCTCGGCGGTGAGCTTCTCCGCCCACGCGTACGGCGTGGCGGGGTCGCCGGTGGAACCGACGACGACGATCGGGTTCGTGGCGGCCGACTTGATCGCGTGTGGCTTCTCGGCGGAGGGCGCCGGCCAGCTGCGGCAGTCCGGGTCGAAGAGCGCGGCCGTCGGGTTGTGCTTGCTGACCAGCGGGGCCTTGGCGGCGAGGTCGGCGAGTGCGGCCTGGAGCTGCTCGGGGGTCGGGCCGTTGGTCGCGCCGTCGGCGCAGTGGATCGCGGTGTAGGCGTCCGCCGAGGCCTTGTAGTGCCCGTCCTTGTCGCGGCCGGAGGCGCCGTCGGCGAGCTGGTAGAGGTAGTCGCCCTTGCCACGCATGGCGGCCTTGAGGATGTCGCGCAGCGGCTTCCAGTCGCTCTCGCCGCCGTACAGGTTGTCGAGCACGCCGTTCCAGGCGGCCGTCGCGGTGAGGGTGCGGCCGTCGGAGGTGGTGAGCGGCTTGTCCTTGAGGCCGTCGAGGAAGTCGGCGAGCTTCTGCGGGGCCCGGTCGGGGTCCTGGCCGAGCGGGCAGCCGTCCTTGCCGGCGCAGTCGGCGGCGAAGGCCTTGAGGGCGCGCTCGAAGCCGGCCTGTTGCTCGACGTTGTGCTGTATGAGCGAGGTGGAGGGCGAGGTGGCGCCGTCGAGCACCAGGTGGCCGACGCGGTCAGGGAACTCCTCGGCGTAGAGCGAGCCGAGGTAGGTGCCGTAGGACATGCCGAGGTAGTTGAGCTTCTGGTCGCCGAGGACCGCGCGCAGCACGTCCATGTCGCGGGCGGTGTTGCGGGTGCCGACGTACGGCAGGACGCTCGCGTACTTGGCCTGGCACGCGTCGGCGAGCGTCTTGCCGTGGCCGTCGCCCGGCTGGTCGGTGGTGAGCCAGTCGTCGCGGGCCGTGTCGTTCAGGCAGTTGAGCGGGCTGGTGGCGCCGGCGCCGCGCGGGTCGAAGCCGACCATGTCGAAGCGGTCGTGCAGGGTGGTGCCCTTGGCCTGCCCGGCGCCGGCCTTGACCATGTTCACCCCGGAGCCGCCCGGGCCGCCGGGGTTGAGGAGCAGCGAGCCGACGCGCTGGTCGGGCTTGGCGGCGGGGTCGCGGACGACGGCGACGTCGAGCGTGCCGGTGGCCGGGTTGGCGTAGTCGAGCGGCACCTTGAGGGTGGCGCACTGGAGGGTGGTGTCGTCCGCCGTGCGGGTCTTCGGGTCGGGCGGGCAGGTGGCCCAGGCGAGCTGCTGGCCGTAGAACGCCTTGAGCGCCGGGTCGTTGGCACCGGTGGGTTTGGGCGTCGGGGCCGGCGTGGCGGTCGGGGTCGCGCTCGGCGTGGCGCTCGGGGTCGCCGAGGCGGTGGTGGCCTTGGTCGCGGAGGTCGACGTCGCCGACGACTTCGTCGAAGTGGTCGACGTGGTCGAGGAGTTC
>NZ_JBFBDY010000798.1:0-2567 GCF_040683475.1 Kitasatospora sp. NPDC093558
CGAGGGCGCCCCGGCCCGCTCCCGCACCACGGCCATCGGGCTGTTCACAGCCGGCGGAGCCGTCTCGGCGGCGCTCGGCCCCCTGGTGGGCGGCTCGATCGTCGAGTGGCTGAGCTGGCCGTTCCTGTTCGCGGTCAACGTGCCGATCGGACTGCTCATCCTGGTCGGCGCCGCCCGCAAGGTGCCGGAGAGCGTGGCCACCGACGGACCCGCCCGGATCGACTACGCCGGGGCTGTGCTGGCCGTGCTGGCGCTGTTCGCCCTCAACTACGGCCTGCTGGCCGGATCCGAGAAGGAGTGGTCGGCACCGGACGTGCTCACCGCTCTGATCGCGGGCGGTGTGCTGGCGGTGGCGTTCGCCGCCGCGCAGTGGCGACTGGGCCCGGACGCGATGCTGGACCTGCGACTGTTCGCCATCCCCACCTTCAGCGGCGCGGTGCTGCTCAGCTTCGCCGCCCGCATCTTCAGCTTCGGGCTGCTGCCGTTCCTGACCCTCTGGCTGGGCGGCATGCTGGAGCTCAGCCCGTTCCGGATCGGCCTGGTGCTGCTCGCACAGTCCGTCGCCCTGGTGATCGCGGCGCCGCTGAGCGGCCTGCTGACCAAGGTGATGCCGGTCGCCGGGGTGCTCGCGCTCGGCATGGCCGTGGTCGGCGTCGGCATGTTCCTGGCCGTCGGGACCGGCCCGCACGACGGCTGGTCGGCCGTCCTGCCCGCGCTGCTCCTGCTCGGTGCGGGAGCGGGTCTGACCCTCCCCCACCTCCTGGCGCTGGCCGTGGGCGTGGTCCCGGCCTCCCGGGCGGGCACCGCCTCGGGCGCGGCCAACAGCTTCTTCCCGCTGGGTACCGCAACCGGCGTCGCCGCCTTCGGCGTCGTGCTCAGCCACAAGGTCGGCGCGGTGATGTCCGGCGCCGCGCTCGACCGGCTCGGCCTCCCGCCGGGCGACGCGGAACACCTGCGCAAGCTCGTCACGGCCGGGCAGTTCGACGCCCTCGCCACGGCCACTCCGGCCGCCACCCGCAGCCAGGTCGTGGACCTCGCGCACACCGCCTACACCGGCGCGCTGTCGACGATCTTCCTGATCGCCGGCATGGCCGCGCTGGTCGCGGCGGCCGCAAGCCTCCTGCTGGTCCGCGAGCGGGACAACCTCGATACCGCGTAAGACGGCTCGGCTCGCACCACGGCCTCCCACCGCGTGTCAGAGGGAGGCCGTGGTGTACTCGGCGATCCGTCGACACACCGCGCTCACGACCTCCTGGGGGCGGTCCGACAGGTAGAAGTGCCCGCCGGAGAAGGTCAGACGCTGGAAGGAGCCGGAGGTCCACTGCCGCCAGCCGTCGGCCTCCTCGGCCGTGAGCTCGGTGTCGTCCGCGCCGACCAGGGCGGTCACTGGGCACGGCAGGAGGCCGTCCGGGCGGGCCGGGTAGGTCTCGATGAGCCGGTAGTCGTCCCGGACCGCAGGGAGGACCAGCCGCCGGAGTTCGGGCATGGACAGCAGGGCGGCGTCGGTGCCGCCGAGGCGGACGAGTTCGGCGCAGAGCGCGTCGTCGTCGAGCAGATGCGTGGTGCCGCCGCGGTGGAACTGCGGTGCCTCGCGGGCCGAGACGAACAGGTGGACGGGCGGGCGATGGCCCTGCCGGACCAGCTGGAGGGCGAGTTCATGGCCGACCGTCGCTCCCATGCTGTGCCCGAAGACCGCCCAGGGCCGGTCCAGCAGCGGTGACAGCGCGGCACCGAGCCCGCCCACCAGCGTCGCGAGGTCGGCCGGGAGCGGATCGTCCAGGCGGTCCTCGCGACCCGGCGGGCAGACGAGCAGGAGCTCCACCTCCGGCGGGAGCAGGGCGGCCCACGCACGGTAGAGGCCCGGTGAGCCGCCGGCGTGCGGCAGGCAGACCAGCCGGACGGCGGCGTTCGGACGGAGCTGGGGACGGCGCAGCCAAGCCGTGGAAGTCATGGGGAAAGTCCTCAGGGTCGATCGGTGATCCCGGCCGGTGCGACCACGCTGGTCGGCAACGTGGCCACGGCGGCGAGAAGTTCACGGGTGAGCGGATCGGCGGGCGCGGTGAGCAGCCGCTCGGCGGGGCCACTCTCCCTGATCCGGCCGTCGGCGAGCACCGCGAGGGAGCCGCCCAGCCGTGCGGGCACGGTGAGGTCGTGGGTGACGACGACCAGGGCGACGCCCAGCTCGCGCCGGAGCTCGGCCAGCAGGGAGATCACGGTGTGGGCGGTCGGCGCGTCCAGCGCGCTGGTCACCTCGTCACACAGCAGTACCGCCGGTTCTGCGGCCAACGCCCTCGCCAGGGCGACCCGCTGGCGCTGCCCTCCGGAGAGCTGCGCCGGTCGGCGTCCCGCGTGCTCGGGTGCCAGTCCCACCCGTTCGAGCAGCCGGTCCACCTCGCGGCGCACCTGCGCCGCGTCCAGTTCGGGACGGAAGCGGCCGAGCGGGCGGGCGACGATCCGGCCGACGCTGTGGCGGGGGTTCAGCGAGGAGTACGGGTCCTGCGGCACGAGTTGCAGTCGGCGCAGCTGTTCCGGGGAGCGCCCGTGCAACCCGTGGCCGGTCTCCTCGT
>NZ_JBFBDY010000799.1:0-2559 GCF_040683475.1 Kitasatospora sp. NPDC093558
CATCCGCGGGTCCTTGGCGTACTCCGCGTACATGTAGTCGCGTTCCTCGTCGGTGACCATCTCCAGGGTCAGCTCGTCGTGGTTGCGCAGGAAGACGCCCCACTGGCAGCCGTCGGGGATCTGCGGGGTCTTGGCGAGGACGTCCGAGACGGGCAGTTTGGACTCCTTGCGCACCGCCATGAAGATCCGCGGCATCAGCGGGAAGTGGAACGCCATGTGGCACTCGTCGCCGCCGGAGGTGAAGTCGCCGAAGTAGTGGACCACGTCCTCGGGCCACTGGTTGGCCTCGGCGAGCAGGACCCGGCCCGGGTACTCGTCGTCCACCGTCTTGCGGACCTGCTTGAGGAACTCGTGGGTCTGCGGGAGGTTCTCGCAGGTGGTGCCGTCCTCGGCGTAGAGGTAGGGGACGGCGTCCAGCCGGAAGCCGTCGACGCCCAGGTCGAGCCAGAACCGCAGGACGTCGATCATGGCCTCGCGCACCAGGGGGTTGTCGTAGTTGAGGTCCGGCTGGTGGGAGAAGAAGCGGTGCCAGAAGTACTGCTTGCGCACCGGGTCGTAACTCCAGTTGGAGGTCTCGGTGTCGACGAAGATGATGCGGGCGTCGGGGTAGCGCCGGTCGTCGTCGGCCCACATGTAGAAGTCGCCGTACGGCCCGTGCGGGTCCGTCCGGGAGGCCTGGAACCACGGGTGCTGGTCGCTGGTGTGGTTCATCACCATGTCGATGATCACGCGGATGCCGCGCTCGTGGGCGGCGTCCAGCAGGTCGCGGACGTCCGCGATCGAGCCGAACTCGGGCAGCACGGCGCGGTAGTCGGACACGTCGTACCCGCCGTCGCGCAGCGGCGAGGCGAGGAACGGCGGCAGCCACAGGCAGTCGACGCCCAGCCAGCGCAGGTAGTCCAGCTTGCCGATCAGCCCGCGCAGGTCTCCCACGCCGTCGCCGTTGCTGTCGTGGAAGGTGCGCACCATGACCTCGTAGAACACGGCCTGCTTGAACCACTGCGCGTCGTCGGGCGGCGCGGGCGTTCCGGGTGTGCCGGGTGCGTCGGGTGTGCCGGGTGTGCCGGGGGCGTGCGGGTCGTCGGCCTTGCGGTGGGTGCTCAACTGTTCCTCCAGGAGAAGATGCGGGCGACCGGCATCCCGGGGGTGAACTCGACGTCGAGGACCGTGCCGAGCGGGCGGATTTCGCCGGTGATCTCGTCGCGGGCGGTCAGCGGCCCGCCGCGGCCGGGGGCCGGCCGCGCGGGGGCGAGCGCGACCTTCCCCGCCTGCGGGGCCCCGGGATCGAGCGTGACGACGAACAGGACGCCGTCGCCGGTGGCCGGGTCGGTCTTGGAGAAGGCGATCAGGGCGTCGTTGTCGCAGGGGTGGAAGCGCAGGGTGCGCAGCTGCTGCAGGGCCGGGTGGCGCCGGCGCAGGTCGTTGAGCAGGGTCAGCCACGGTTCGAGGGAGCGGCCCTTGGCCCGGGCGGCGCTGAAGTCCCGCGGCCGCAGCTGGTACTTCTCGGAGTCGAGGTACTCCTCGCTGCCGGGCCCGGCGGCCTGGTCCTCCATCAGCTCGAATCCGGCGTAGACGCCCCAGGTGGGGGAGAGGCCCGCGGCCAGGGCGGCGCGCACGGCGAACATCGCCGGGCCGGCGTGCTGCAGGCCGCGGGGCAGGATGTCGGGGGTGTTGACGAAGAGGTTCGGGCGCAGGAAGTCGGCGCTGCCGACCAGTTCGGTGAGGTAGTCGGTGAGCTCCGCTGCGGTGTCGCGCCAGGTGAAGTAGGTGTAGGACTGCGTGAACCCGAGCCGGGCCAGGCCCTGCAGCACCGCGGGACGGGTGAACGCCTCGGCCAGGAACAGCACGTCGGGGCGCTCGGCCTTGACGGTGCGGATCAGCCAGTGCCAGAAGTCCGGCGGCTTGGTGTGCGGGTTGTCCACCCGGAAGATCCGCACCCCCCGCTCGGCCCAGAACGTGACGATCCGCAGGATCTCCGCGTAGAGGCTGTCCGGGGCCCGGTCGAAGTCGAGGGGGTAGATGTCCTCGTAGCGCTTGGGCGGGTTCTCGGCGTGGGCCACGGTGCCGTCGGGCCGCACGGTGAACCACTCGGGGTGCTCGCGCACCCAGGGGTGGTCGGGGGCGCACTGCAGGGCCAGGTCCAGGGCGACCTCCAGGCCCAGGCCGTGGGCGGCGGCCACGAAGTGGTCGAAGTCGGCGAGGGTGCCCAGGCGGGGGTGCACGGCGTCGTGCCCGCCGTGGGCGGACCCCACCGCCCATGGCGATCCGACGTCGTCGGGGGCGGCGTCGAGGGCGTTGTTGCGGCCCTTGCGGTTGACCCGGCCGATCGGGTGGACGGGCGGCAGGTAGACCACGTCGAAGCCCATCGCGGCGATGCGCTCCAACTCCCGTGCGGCGGTGCGGAAGGTGCCGTGCACGGGACGCCCCGCGCCGTCGGTGCCGCCGGTGGAACGGGGGAAGAACTCGTACCAGCTGCCGAACAGGGCCCGGCGCCGGTCGGCCTCGACCTGGTGCACCCGCCCCTCGGTCACCAGGTCGCGCGGCGCGCCGGCCGCCACC
>NZ_JBFBDY010000800.1:0-2556 GCF_040683475.1 Kitasatospora sp. NPDC093558
ACACCCCGCCTACAGAGTCGGCAGTCGGAAAATCATCCAGCCCCCGGAGCGGCCACCCCCGCAGCCACCCCCGGCACCCACCCACCCGAAAGCCCCCCACGCACCCAAGCCCCGCGCAGCGGATTCCAAGACCCCGTCCCCAGACCCCCACCTCCCCCTTACGCTTTCGTCAGCGCATCAACCCCGAAGCGCCCTCGAACGGCGGCGAGGAGCAATCCGAGTGCGGCAGACCCGACGACCGGAACGTCGAACCCCGCCGACCACGGCCGAACGGGCCAAGGTCCACGACCGCACCCTCACCGACGCCACCCCCCGTGAGACCCCCCAGCCACCCCAAGCCCAAGCCCAGGCCCAAGCCCGGGCTCTCCTGGAGCCGCGCCCCGAGATCGGCGACTCCTGGGCCCGCCTGCGTCGCCTCGGCCTGGACCCGGACACCGGCGCCGCCGCGATCCACCTGGGCCCCGCCGAGATCGAGCTGCGCCGCAGGGCGAGCGGGCTGGAAGCGGTCATGCCGGTGCTGCGGGAGACCCTCATCCAGCCCGTCGACCAGGCGCCGCTGATCCTCGCGATCGCCGATGCCGAGGGCCACGTCCTGTGGCAGGAGGGTGAGAGGGGGCTGCGCCGGAGCGCCGAACGGATCGGCTTCCTGGTCGGCGCGCAGTGGGTCGAGGAGAGCGTCGGCACCAACGGGATCGCGGCAGCGCTCCGCACGCAGCGCCCGATGCACGTCCACTCCGCCGAGCACTACCTGCGCAGCCACCACGCCTGGACGTGCGTGGCGGCGCCCGTGCACGACCCCGGCACCGGCCGGCTGATCGGCGCGATCAACCTCAGCGGCCCCGCCCACAACGTGCGCCCGTACCTCCTCCAACTCACCACCACGGCAGCGCGCCTGGCCGAGACCGAACTGCGCGCCCACCGGCTGGAGTCGCTCCACCAGCTGCGGACGATGGCCGCGCCGCTGCTCGCCAGGGTGGCGGGGCCGGCGCTCGTGGTGGACGCCGCAGGCTGGACGGCCGCCTCGGCCGGTCTCCCGCCGCTCGGCCGGCTGCGCCTGCCGGCCGAGAGCTGGGGCGGCACCGCCGTCCAGTGGGTGCCCGGGCTCGGCGAGTGCGTCCTGGAACCACTGGGCGACGGCTGGCTGGTGCGCCCGGTCCGGCCGTCGGACGGAGGCGGCTCCGGCAATGCCTTCGAGCAGGCCGAACAGGCCGAACAGGCCGAGGGCGCGAGGCTTCGCCTGGACCTGCGGCGCCCGGACCGCCCGGAGCTGACGGTCCAGGGCTCGGCCGGCGGCTGGTCGCACGCGTTGAGCCCGCGCCACGCCGAGCTGCTGCTCCTGCTCGCCACCGGACGGGACGGCAGCACCGCCGCGCAGCTCGCCGACGCCCTGTTCGGGGATCCGGCCAGGACGGTCACCGTGCGCGCCGAGTTGTCCCGGCTGCGCCGCTACCTGGGCGGGCTGCTGGCGCACCGGCCGTACCGGTTCGCGGAGTCGGTGCTGGTCACGGTGCTGGGCCCGGACGATCCGTACGACCTGCTGCCGTCGTCGTCGGCCCCGGCCGTGCGGCGGCTGCGAAGCGCACTGGCCGCCGGAACGGACCGCCTACCGAACCCAGCTCGTGCTGAACAACGCACGTCTATGCGCGTGCCCGCGCCTCAGCCTCCGGCCAGCAACGCAGCCAGCTGGGCGTCCGTCGGCCCGCAGCCGCGCTCGGCCTCCTCGGAGACCAGCGCGTAGGTGCGGTCGAGCCAGGCCTGCACGCGAGGCTTGGAGACCTCCAGCAGGGCGCTGCCGTGGGGGGATTCGAGCGCGATGTGCAGCGTCGAGCCGTGGCAGGGGCAGTACGCCGGCCACAGCTTGACGTCGCCCTGGCCGCTGAGCGTGCGCAGCCCGTCGCGCAGCAGTTCACGCGAGAACACCCAGTCGGCCTCGTCCGGCCGGCCCAAGTGGAAGGTCAGGAGCACCTCGTACGGACGGACGGCGTCGAACCGGAAGCGGGTGCGGACCTCGCCGACCACGTCCTCGCCCAGCGCGATCCGCAGGGTCAGCACCTCCTCCACCGCCGCCGGGGCGGCGGTGGAGCCTTCCCCATCGTCGCCCGTGGGGGTGGCGGCGAGGGGTGCACTGGAGGCTGCGGACAGCGGGTCGGGCGGCATGACGGTCTCTCCGGGACGGCGTGGGATGCTCTCAGACTGCGCCACTTCCGGCCGGACGGGCAAGGGTTGCAAGGAGGTTGCAATCACCCCCGTCCCGGACCGACGGTCCTTACCATTCCCGGTCCGACGATCCGTCAACTTCCTTATGTCGAACGGATGTCCACGAAATGGATGGAATCCGTCCACGCCGTGGCCGCCCGCTGGTACGCTCACCCCCTCCCGGAACGGACCCCGTGTCGCGGCCCGTGGGAGAATGCTGCGACTGCGACGGCGACTTCGGGGAGGGAGGGGTCCGGTGGCTGTGCGCGAGGACGGGGTGCGGGACGTGCGGCACGAGCCCGCGCCACACGGCCGGCACGGTCGGCCGCGCCCGTTCGGCGGCCGGTTGCGGCTGCCCAC
>NZ_JBFBDY010000801.1:0-819 GCF_040683475.1 Kitasatospora sp. NPDC093558
GGTGTGGGCGCCGCCGTGGGGGCCCGCGTGGAGCGCGAGCAGGGGCAGCAGCCGGGCCGCCGTCTCGCCCAACCGGCGTCGGCTCAGCGAGAGTTCGCGTTCGACGCCGAGCCGATCGGACAGGCCGAGGGCAGCCAGCCGGGCCTGCTCGTCCTGCATCTCGGCGACCAGGTCGGCGGCCGTCCAGGTGGGGTGGGTGGTGAGCCGGGTGAGCGCGATGGAAAGGGCGAGCGGGAGGCGGTCGCACAGGTCGACGAGTCGGCGGGCGGCCTGCGGGTCGGCCAGGGCGCGTTCGTCGCCCAGGTGGCGGCGCACGAGCTCATGGGCCGCGTCGGGGGTGAAGACACCGACGGGCACGTACCCGGCGCCCGGTTCGGCGGCCAGCTCGGGCAGGGCGTGGCGGCTGCAGACCACGGTGAGCACCGGGCCGTCCTCGGGGAGGAAGGGCAATGCGGCCCCGGTGTCCGGGGCGTTGTCGAGGACGACCAACAGCCGCAGGGCGCCGATCCGTTCGCGGAAGCGGGCCGCGCGGGCGGCCGGGTCGGCGGGGATCTCGTGGCCAGGGGTGCCGAGCACCCGCAGCAAGGTGCTCAGGACCTCGCCCGGGTCGGCCGGCCCCTCGGGAGAGAAGCCGCCCAGGTCGGCGTAGAGGCGGCCGTCGGGGAAGTGATCGGCTTGCCGGTGGGCCCAGTTGAGGACGAGGCTGGTCTTCCCGCTGCCCGCCGGACCGGCGACGACGGCCAGTCGGCGGGGCGGGGTCGCTGCGTCGGGGAGCGGGGCGGCTTCGGGGAGCAGGGCGTCGAGCTGCCGCTCCTCGCG
>NZ_JBFBDY010000801.1:829-2556 GCF_040683475.1 Kitasatospora sp. NPDC093558
TCGCGCGGGCGGGCGACGAAGCCGGCCGGCGGGCGGGGGAGCGTACTGGGAGCCGTACGCGGGGCCGTACCGGCGGCGGTGACCGTGAGGGCCCGGGCGGCAGGTGCGAGGCCGGGATCGGCGCGCACGATCCGCTCGTACAGCGCCCGCAGGCCAGGGCCCGGGTCCACACCCAGTTCCTCGGCGAGGTCGGCGCGGGCCCGGTGGTAGGCGGCGATCGCCTCGCCCTGCCGGCCGCTGCGGTAGAGGGCGAGCATCAGCAGCTCACGCAGCCGCTCGTGCAGCGGGTGACCGGCGACCAGCTCGGCCAGCGGGCCGAGCAGACTCTCGTGGCGGCCCAACTCCAGCCCCAGCTCCAGGTGTTGCCGGGTGGCGTCGAGCAGCAGGGCAGCCAGCCGGTCCCGTTGGGTCTGCGCGAACGGCCCGGGCACTCCGGCCAGCGCGGTACCCCGGGGAAGCGCGAGCGCCTCGTCGAGCAGCTGGTCGGCCTGCTTCAACTGAAGGGTGGCACGGGCCTGTTCGGCCTGGGCGAGCAGGCCCTCGAAGGCGTACAGATCGATACTCTCCGGCGGCACGAGCAGCGTCAGGCCGGCGGGCGCGGACACCAGTGGACCGTCCGCGTCGCCGGGTCGCAGGACGCGGCGCAGCCGGGAGACCAGCGCGCGCAGATTGGTGGCGGCCGAAGGTGGCGCCTCCTCGCCCCACACCGCGTCGACCAACTCGGGCCGCCGTACAGGACGCCCCGCGTTCAGCAGCAGGACGGCCAGGACGGCCTGTTGCTGCGGGCGCCCGAGGTCCAGCGGCCGCCCGTCCCGCCACGCACATACGGGCCCCAGAACCGTGAACCGCCACAGGCCCCCACAGCCCGATTCCGCAATCCCCACAAACACCCCACGACCAGCACAAACCCCGTCAATCTCAGGTGGCACGCTACCGCAACGACGTGAACGCGACATGCCCGCGCGGGAGGGACGGGCGGGGGTACGGGCGTATGTACGGGCCTGGCAACGCTTTTTGTACGCCCGTTGTACGCCGGTGCTGGAAGGCTCGTCGGGGTTATCGGTCCGACGACGCACGGGCGAACTCACAGGCCCGGCGACCTGAACGGAAAGTCCTCACTTTGAACCTCAAGCGTCACACCAAGCGGGCGTTCGTCACCGGAGCGATGGCCGCGGCCGTCATCGGCGGCCTGAGCGCCACCCAGGCCCAGGCGGCGCGCCTCCAGCTGCGCCCGCCCCTCAATGGCGGCGGCAGCTCCACCACCGTGGAGTACGGCGGCGGGTCCACCCACACGGTCAACCCGCACCACGTGGGCACTCTCCATCTGACGGGCCACGACGGCCGCCCGGACACAGCACAGCACGAGCACGGGCACGGCAGCACCACCACGACGGAGCAGGGCGGCAGCAGCACCCAGACCCACCAGCACGGCGGCGGCCCGCAGGAGCAGTCGTCGCACGGCGGTCACGGTCAGCAGCACGGCACCCAGAGCGAGCAGCCGGGGAGCAACACGCAGAAGGAGTCCTCGCACGGCAATCACAGCCAGCAGCACAGCACCCAGACCGACCACACCGGCACCAACACCCAGACCGAGACCTCGCACAGCGGCCACGATCAGCAGCACGGCACCCAAACCGAGTCCTCACACGGCGGCCACGGCTCGCACGGCGGCGGCGCCGGCGAGGCGGCCGCTGTCGGCGGTGCCGTCGGCGCGGGAGGAACGGCCG
>NZ_JBFBDY010000802.1:0-2554 GCF_040683475.1 Kitasatospora sp. NPDC093558
ACCCGGTCGCCCCTGTAGTCCTCCGGCGTCCACTCTGAAATACCCCCCTGCTCAGCGCATCCGACCCTCCCCGACCCTCTTCCGAACTCGTTGAGGCGGTAGCGCAGGACGAGGTCGGTGATCTCGCCGGGCGGCACCGCGGGGGCCGCGGCCGGTGTGGGATCGGTCATGGCGATCCTCCTTCGGTGGCGCGGTCAGCGCGCGGCGCTGACGGCGGACGGGTGCGTCCGGCGCCACTCGATGCGCGCGCCGAGGGCGCAGGCGGCGGTGACGGCGGCGGCGAGCGCGACGACGAGCCACTCGGCGGCTCCGCTGCCGGCGTCCGGGTCGACGCCGAGCAGGGTCTCGATCCACTGCGGCCACACCAGGGTGATCAGGAACAGCAGCCCGGAGAGGCTGCCGAGGACGGTCTCCAGCCAGAAGCGGAGCCGGACCGCGGCCGGCGCCGGGTGCTGGACGGGTTCGAAGGACTGGAAGGGCATCACTGCACCTCCCCTTCTCCCAGACCGCCCGAGCCGCTGCGGGCGCGGTGCACGACCGCGCCGGGGCGGCCCGGGGCGGGGTCTGCTCGGGGTTGATCGGGGTTGATCGGGGTTGATCGGCGGGGGTTCTCGCCGGGGATACGTGCGGGAGGTTCCTGCGGTTCTTGCAGGAGGTTCCCGCTTGACTTCGGAGTGTCACGACCGCTTGGGAGTTCGCCAGGCGGGGCGGCGTCGCGGTGTCGGGCCCGCGCGCTCCGGGCGGCGATGTACACCTGCGGCGTACACCTGCGTTGTAGACCTACGAGGCACACGTACTTCGTATACGAGTCTGCTCGCCGCCGAAGGTACGGTCAAGACCTGCGCGAGCCGGCCCCGGCGCTCAGACCTGCGCGCCGAGCATCCGCAGCACCAACTCTCCGTAGCGGCGTCCGAGTTCCTCGGGCGTCTCGGTGCTGCGGTCGGTGTACCAGCGGGAGACGTCGATGCCGAGCGAGGTGACCGCACGGGCGGCCGTGCGCACCTCGGAGACCGTGAAGGCGCCCGCCGCGACGCCCTCCTCGATCAGCGCGCTCACCTCGCGCTCGATGTCCAGGCGCAGCGCCGCGACCACCGCGTACGCGTCCTCGGGCAGCGCGTGCAGCTCGTAGTTGACCACCCGGCCGACCATCCGGCCGCGCGCGTGCCAGGCGCTGAACTCCTCGACCAGCCGTCTCATCCGCTGCGCCGGCTCGCCCTCGCCCGCCGCCGCCCCTCTGACCAGCGCCAGCGTCGCGGCGTGCCCGGCCTGGCTGATCTCGGCGAGCAGCGCGGCCTTGGACGGGTAGTGGATGTAGAGCGCGGCCGGGCTCATCCCGGCGGCGGTGGCGATGTCCCGGGTGGTGGTGGCGTGGAAGCCGCGCTCAGCGAAGGACTCGACGGCGGCCTGGAGCAGCCGGTACGCCGCCTCGGGGCGGGAGTCGGTGCCGCCGGGCGCGGCGGGCCAGAGGTCGGCGATGGGCGTGCTGGTCATGGCGTCATCCTCGCATCATCCTCACAGGGACCTCGTACGCGTATTCGCGCCGGGCGGCCCGGCGGGCCGGGTGGTCCGGGTGGTCCGGACAGGCTGTTGACAGGCTCTCCCACCGACACCATGCTGAGCAAGCGCTTAGTCAGGGCTCATCCCACCCCTGATCCGCACGTCTGATCCTCACGTCGAACCGCGCGAAAGGCAGGACCCTCCGTGGTGCACTCCTTCAAGGGCAAGGTGGCCGTCGTCACCGGATCGAGCCGGGGCATCGGCCTCGGGATCGCGCGCGAGCTGGTCGCCCGCGGGGCCAAGGTCTGCCTGACCGCCCGCAACGCCGAGCCGCTCGCCGAGGCCGTCCGCGACCTGGGCGGCCCCGAGAACGCGATCGCCGTCGCCGGCAAGTCCGACGACCCGGCCCACCAGGAGGAGGCCGTCGCCCGCACCCTGGAGGCCTTCGGACGGCTCGACCACCTCGTCAACAACACCGGGATCAACCCGGTCTACGGGCCGGTGCTGACCACCGACGAGGACGCCGCCGCCAAGATCCTCGCCGTCAACGTGCTCGCCCCGCTGGCCTGGACCCGCCGGGTGCACGCCGCGTGGATGGGCGAGCACGGCGGGTCGATCGTCAACGTCGCCTCCGTCGCCGGCCTCCGCGCCTCGCTCGGCATCGGCATGTACGGGGTCAGCAAGGCCGCGCTGATCCGGCTCACCGCGGAGCTCGGCGCCGAGCTCGGCCCGCAGGGGATCCGGGTCAACGCCGTCGCCCCCGCCGTCGTCAAGACGAAGTTCGCCGAGGCGCTGTACGAGGGCCGCGAGGAGAAGGTCGCCGCCAAGTACCCGCTCGGCCGCCTCGGCGTGCCCGAGGACATCGCGGGCGCCGTCGCCTTCCTGCTCTCCCCCGACGCCGGGTGGATCACCGGCCAGACCGTCGTCCTGGACGGCGGCGTCACGCTCGGCGGTGGGATGTGAGCCCCTTCGAGGGAGTCGCCGGACCGGACTTCGCCGGACAGGGCGTCGTCGTCACCGGCGCCGGACGCGGCATCGGCGCCGCGCTCGCGGCGGC
>NZ_JBFBDY010000803.1:0-2553 GCF_040683475.1 Kitasatospora sp. NPDC093558
GGGCGGGCGAAGGCGTTCCGGCCGGCGAGCGTCGTGAACATATCCGCGATGAGCTTCGGTTCGCTCTCCGGCGCGGCCATCACCGCCCTCAACAAGGGCGCGGCGCTCGCGGGCACCATGCACAACACGGGTGAGGGCGGCCTCTCGCCGTACCACCGCAACGGCGGCGACCTCATGCTCCAGATCGGCACGTCGTACTTCGGCTGCCGCAACGAGGACGGCACGTTCAACCTCGACAAGCTCAAGGACGTCGTCGCGAGCGCCCCGGTCAAGGCGATAGAGATCAAGCTCTCGCAGGGCGCCAAGCCCGGCCTGGGCGGGATGCTGCCGGGCTCGAAGGTGACCGAGGAGATCGCCGCGATCCGCGGCATCCCGGCCGGCAAGGACTGCGCCTCGCCGTCGCGGCACACCGCCTTCGGCGACGTCGACTCGATGCTCGACTTCGTCGAGCTGCTGGCCGCCGAGACCGGACTGCCGGTCGGGATCAAGAGCGCGGTCGGCGAGATGGACTTCTGGCAGGAGCTGGCCGGCCTGATGGCGCGCGGCGACCGCGGCGTCGACTTCGTGACCGTCGACGGCGGCGAGGGCGGCACCGGCGCGGCACCGCGGATCTTCGCCGACTCGGTGGCGCTGCCGTACCGGATGGGCTTCTCCCGCGTGTACGGGACCTTCGCCGAGCTGGGCCTCACCGACGAGCTGACGTTCATCGGCTCCGGCAAGCTCGGCCTGCCCGAGAACGCCGCGGTCGCCTTCGCCCTCGGCGCCGACATGATCAACGTCGCCCGCGAGGCGATGCTGTCGATCGGCTGCATCCAGGCGCAGAAGTGCCACACCGACAAGTGCCCCACCGGCATCGCCACCCAGAACCAGTGGCTGGCCCGCGGCCTCGACCCGACCTCGAAGTCCACCCGCGCCGCCGTCTACCTGCGCACGCTGCGCCGCGAACTGCTCAAGGTCTCGGGCGCCCTCGGCGTCGCCCACCCGGCGCTCATCACGGCGAACGACATCGAGATCATGAACGGCGACTACGAGGCCCGCTCGCTGGCCGGCGTCTACGGCTACAAGGACGGCTGGGGCGAGCTCGGGCCGGACCTCGCCAAGGAGATCACCGAGCTGATGATCGCCGGGCCGGCCGTCTGACGCTCCGGCGACGACAAGTACCGAGCCCTGCAGCCGGGTTGACCGCGGTTGCAGGGCTCGTGGCGTTTTCGGCCCTCCGCGCGACGGTCAGATCGTGATGACGTTGACGACGAGTGAGGCGAGCACCGCAAACCCCTCGCCGGCGAGCACGATCACGCCGGTGACCGCAGCGGTCAGGGCGATGTGGGCGTCGCTGAACGTGGTGGTGTAGAGCAGTGCAGCGGCCATGGGAAGCTCCCGTCCGGCGGTCGGGGTGGGGGCGCTGGGCGCGGTCCGGACGAACGTAGCAGGGCGGACGCCGCCATGCCCCCGCGCCGACCGGATTCATGGCGGTGGCGCGGGGGCATGAGCGAGTGCCCGTCCCTCCCGGGCTGGGAGGGACGGGCACTCTGGTGGCTGGTCAGGCGGTGAACGCGGCGAGGCCGTTCGGGGTGCCGTTGCCGGTCGGGCCGTCGTAGCCGGTGCCGGCCGTGCACAGGTAGGACGGCGAGCAGGTGCCGTTGGAGCCGGTGGTGACGTCGTTCAGCGCCGAGGTGTGGCTGTAGCCGTCCGCCGCCGGGATGCCGGCGGTCGGCGCGCCGGCCAGCGCGTACACGCCCGCGATGATCGGCGAGGAGGCGCTGGTGCCGCCGTAGACCGACCAGCCGCTGCCGCCGTACGTCTGGTAGACCGCGACACCGGTGGCCGGGTCGGCGACCGCCGACACGTCCGCGATGGTGCGCTTGGCGCAGCCGGTGTCCTTCTGCCAGCTCGGCTTCGGCTCGTAGGCGGAGCAGCCGGAGCCGGTGCCCTCGGTGGAGCTGGTGGACCACACCGACTCACTCCAGCCGCGGGCGCTGGAGTCGCGGTGCAGCGCGGTGCCGCCGACCGCGGTGACGTTGGGCGAGGCCGCCGGGTACTGGGCGCCGTAGGCGCTGTCACCGGCCGAGACGGTGATCGCCACGCCCGGGTGGTTGAAGTAGGTGTTGTCGTAGCTCAGGTCGGTGGAGGACTCCGCGCCGCCGTAGCTGTTGGACACGAACTTCGCGCCCAGCTTGACGGCGGTGTTCACGCCGGTGCCGAGGTCGGTCATGTTCGCGGTGCTCGCCTCGACCAGGATGACGTGCGCGTTCGGCGCGATCGCCGAGACCATGTCCAGGTCGAGGGAGATCTCGCCGGCCCAACTGCTGCTGGCCCGCGGGTACTTGGTGCCGCCGGTCTCGTTGACCTTCTTGAAGCACCCGTTCGCGGTGGTGCAGGACGGCAGGCCGTACTGCGCGCGGTAGGTGTTCATGTCCGACTCGGCGTTCGGGTCGTCGTACGCGTCGACGATGGCGATCGTCTGGCCCGCCCCGCCGTTGGCCGGCAGGTTGTACGCGCTCAGCAGGTCGCCCGGGCCGAAGCCGGACGGCGTCGCGTTCGGGGTGACGCCGA
>NZ_JBFBDY010000804.1:0-2553 GCF_040683475.1 Kitasatospora sp. NPDC093558
CGATCCGGGGCCGCAGTGGTGTCAGCGCCGTGTGAACGGCGCGACGTGGGTCGTGGTGTCGGCACCGCTGACGGTGAACTCCAGGTTGTAGCTACCGGGGGCCAGGCCCCTGGTCGGCAGGTTCACGATGTAGCCCGCCAGGGTGGGGTCGTAGCGGAACGGGGTGGTGAACGGCCGGGTGGTCGGTCCGACGACCTGGCTGGGCGTCAGGGTGATGCCCGGGTCCGAGAGGTTGTTGCCGTTGGCGTCGCACAGCCGCACCCGGATCGGGATGGTGGCGTTGCCGCCGCGCGGCGGCCGGGTCGGGTGGGACAGGAGGCAGATCCGGTAGGCCACCGTGTAGCTGACGCCCAGGCTTGAGGCGTTGTCGGCGGCGTCCATGGCGTTCACCGTGAAGGTGTGCGAGCCCACCGTCGAGGTGTCGATCGGGCTGCCGTCGGCCACCGGGCCTTCGCATCTCACCACGCCGGAGGTGGCGTCGGAGCACGTGTACGACGCGTTGACCGTCTGGTTGATCAGGTAGGTCGTCGCGGTCGGCGAGACGATCGAGATCGAGGGCGCGACGGTGTCGAGCTTGACCGTGATGGTCTGCGGCGCGGAGGTGTTGCCGGCGTTGTCGGTGGCGGTGTACGTCACCGTGGTCACGCCGTCCGTGGTGATCGGCACCGAGGCGCTCGCACCGGACACATCGGTGGAGCCGATGGTCTGGGCGCCGCTCGCGCTGTAGGTGATCTTCTGGACGCCCGAGCCGCACGGTTCCTCGGAGGCGTTGATGTTCACCGTCGTCGGGCTGGTGTTGTTCCAGCCGCCGGGGTTCGGCGGCGGGGCCAGGCCGGCCGAGACGGTCGGCGGGGTGGTGTCCGCGTCGTAGGTGAACTGGTCGGCGGTGGTGACCGCGCTGGTGCCGTTCACCGTGGTGACGGTGACGTCCACCGTGCCGCGGGCCTGCGGCGGGGCGTCGGCGGCGATCGTGTCGGGCGCGAGGACCGTCACGTTGGAGGCCTGGACCGAGCCGAAGGCGACGGTGGTGCCGCTGTCGCCGAACTCCCGGCCGGAGATCGTCACGCTGTTGACGCAACTGGAGAGCTCGGGCGCGTGGTTGGGCGAGACGGCGGTGACGACGGGCGGGAACAGCGTGACCCGGTCCATCGCGGTGCCCCACGGGCCGCCGAACGGCGTGCCGCCGGACTTGAGACCGCCGATCTGCTGGACGGTCCAGACGTCCTTGGGGTTCTGCGGGTCACGGGCGGTGCCCGAGTAGTCGCCCCAGCGGCGGTTGTTCTTCACGCTCGCGGTGTCGCAGGCGCAGGTGTACGCCTGGTCGCCGGCGGCGTAGAAGTCGCCGGGGGTCGTCGCCGGGAAGTTGCCTCCGGACAGGCCGATCGTCACACCGGTGGCGAACAGGGACGAGGAGGAGGCGGTGAAGCCGGAGAACAGGTCGTCCTCGTCGTCCAGGGTGACGGACCCGAAGTACAGGTCGCCGCCGACGAGGCCCAGGTTGGTGTTGGTGGCCAGGCTCTGGGTGCCGCTCGTGGAGACCTGGACGTAGCGCTGGCAGGCGCGCGTCGTGGTGTCCCCGGTCGGGGTGCACTTGACGTTGAAGACGCCCCAGAGGTGGTTGTTCTGCCAGGCCACCGAAAGCATGCGGTCGTCGTTGGTGGTGATGGTCGAGTCACCGCCGGACGGCTGGGAGGCCGCCGGAGGCGTGTCGGCGGCGCCGATGGCGAGGGTGTTCTCGCTCTGGCTGACCGTGCTGACGCCGGGCACGCCGGTGATCGTGACCACCTTGACGTCGGTGCCGTTGGTGCCGTGCCACATCGCGTACTGGTCGTTGACGGAGGACAGCGAGGTGGCCGGGACGACCTGGAACTTGTTCTTGTCCTGCGCGAACTCCGAACCCCGCGCGGTCGAAGCGGCGGCCAGCAGGTCCGCCTTGTTGATCACGTGTGTCACCACGCCGAGGAACGCGGCGGGGTTCTTGGTGTTGTCGTAGTTGTTCCAGCTCAGCGTGACCTTGTCGTTGGTGTAGCCGAGCTTCTCCTGGTCCTGGAGGACGTTGGAGGTGTTGCTCGCGACGGTGTAGACGCTCCAGCCGCCGGTCGGGTCGTTCGTGTCGCTCACCGCGACGTCGGTCTCGTCACCGCCGGCCGGTAGCCCCTCGTACGCCGCGAAGAAGCGGCCGGCCGCGGCGTCGTAGTGCACCCGGGGATCGGTGCCCTGGCCCGCGGAGAAGCCGAAGAACGTGCCGAGGTCGAAGGAGGAGCCGACGGTCTTCCCGGCCTTGTCGTACACCTGGCCGGTGACGTTCACCATCTGCACGATGTACTTCGGGCCGACCGCGAGCTGGGTGTCGGAGGGGGCGACGCCGTTCACGTTCCCGAGCGTGGAGAAGCTCGTCAGCTGCTCGATGACGGCCGTGGAGCCGGCGGCACGCGAGCCGTCCACGCGCTTCTGGTCGATGGACTGCTTCGACGTCAGGACGGAGCCGGCGACCGGGAGGGCGGGCTCCCGGGGCTGGGCGTGCTGCTCGACCGCCGGGGCCGGCAGGAAGGG
>NZ_JBFBDY010000805.1:0-2548 GCF_040683475.1 Kitasatospora sp. NPDC093558
CATGAACGACTTCGACCGCACGCTGCACCCCGAGAGCCGGATCGTCCACCCGCCCGTCGTGGAGGTGAACGGCAGCCGCCCGATGGGCGTGCCGCTGCACCAGAGCCACGTGTTCGCCTTCGACTCCAGCGACGCCCTCGCGGCGGCCTTCGCCGGCCCCGACGGCGGATTCGTCTACAACCGCAACGGCAACCCGACGGTCCGTTCGCTGGAGCAGGCCGTCGCCGATCTGGAGGGCGGCACCGGCGCGCTCGCGACCTCCTCCGGGATGGGCGCCATCAACACCGTGCTGCTCGCACTGCTCCGCTCCGGCGACCACGTGATCGCCCAACGCAGCCTCTACGGCGGGACGTTCGCGACGCTGGCCGACCTCGTCGAGCGCTGGGGCGTCGAGGTCACCCACGTCGGGGGCGACGACCCGGCCGAGGTGACGGCGGCCCTGCGGCCCAACACCCGCCTGCTGCACCTGGAGACGGTCTCCAACCCGACGACGCGGGTCACCGACCTGCCCGCCCTGATCGCCGCGGCCAAGGCGGCGGGCGTGGTGACCGTCGTCGACAACACCTTCGCGACGCCGCTGCTGTGCCGGCCGATCGAGCACGGCGCGGACATCGTGATCCACTCGGCCACCAAGTACCTCGGCGGGCACTCGGACGTCCTGGCCGGCCTCGCCGTCTTCGCCACCCCGGAGCTGCACCAGAAGGTCTGGCACCACGCGCTCGAACTCGGAGCCACCGCGGACCCGTTCGCCGCCTGGCTCACCCTGCGTGGCCTGCAGACCCTCGCGCTTCGCGTCCGCCGCCACTGCGACACCGCCCTCGACCTGGCCGGCCGCCTCGCCGCGCATCCGGCGGTGACCGCCGTCCACTACCCGGGCCTGCCGACGCACCCCGACCACGAGCTGGCGCTGCGCCTGCTGCCCGAGGGGTACGGGGGCGTCCTCGCCTTCGACCTCGCGGGCGGGCGGGAGGCGGCGCGCGCGTTCACGGAGTCCGTCCGGCTCGCCTCGCTGGCGCCGTCGCTCGGCGGCGTGCACACGCTGGTGCTGCACCCGGCCAGTACGTCCCACCGGCAGCTGTCCGACGCCGAGTTGGCGGCGGCGGGGATCGGTCCGGGGACGGTCCGGGTGGCGGTCGGCATCGAGCACCCCGAGGATCTGTGGGCGGACCTGGAGCAGGCGCTCGCGAAGGCGTAGCGCCGGGGTATCTCAGCGGGCCCGGGGCCGGGCGGCCAGGAGGGCGATGTCGTCCTCGGCCGCCTCCGGCGCGATCGAGTGGAGGAGGGCGTCGAGGAGGTCGTCCAGCTCGCCCGTGGCGGGCAGGCGCAGGTCGGCGAGCCGCGCGAGCGAGACGTCGATGTCCTCGTCGCGGCGCTCGACCAGGCCGTCCGTGTAGAGGAGGAGGGTCTGGCCCGGGCTGAGCGGGTGGGTGGTCTGCTCGTAGCCGCCGAGGCCGGTGCCGAGCGGCGGGCCGGTGGGGACGCGCAGGAGCTCGGTGGGGCGGCCCGGGGTGATGAGGGCGGGCGGCAGGTGGCCCGCGCTGGAGAGCGTCCAGCGGCTGCGGCCGGGGTCGGCGAGGACCAGCAGGCAGGTCGCGGGGCGGGCCGTGTCGTTGGCGGAGATGACGGTGTCGAGCTGGCGCAGGATGCGGTGCGGCGGCAGGTCCATCCCGGCCACGTCGCGCAGCGTGGAGCGGTACTGGCTCATGTCCACCGCCGCCTCCACGCCGTGGCCCATGACGTCGCCCATCACCAGCAGCGTCCGGCCGAAGGGCAGCCGGACGGTCTCGTACCAGTCGCCGCCGACCACCGAGGTCGTGCCGGAGGGCAGGTAGCGGGAGGCGAGGTCGAGGTTCTGGTGCGGGTTGCCGGGCTCGCTGAGCAGGGCCCGCTGGAGTTCGAGCGCGATGCCCTGGGAGCGGGTGTAGCGGCGGGCGTTGTCGATGCCGGTGGCGGCGCGGCCGGCGAGGTCGCCGAGCAGCTCGGCCTCGTCGGGGGTGAACGCGGGCACGGCGTCGGTGCGGCCGAGGGTGAGCAGGCCGACGACGCGGCCGCGGGTGGCCAGCGGCAGCACGAGCACGGAGGCGAGGCCGGCGCCGGAGTCCGCGCCGTCGGTGAGCACGGCGACGCCGGCGGCGAGGCTGCGGGCGCCGGGGGAGCCCTCGTGGTGGCGGACGGACTCGCCGGGGCGGGCCAGCTCGGCGAGCGCGGCGTGCAGCCGGGGGACGGACTCGGCGGCGGCGCGGTGCAGGCGCACGGTCGGGCCGCGGCCGGCCCGGTCGGCGGTGGCCTCGGGCGGCAGGACGTCGACGGTGACGAACTCGGCGAGCCGGGGGACGGCGAAGGCGGCGAGCTCGGCGCACGTGGTGTCGACGTCGAGGGTGGTGCCGATGCGCTCGGCGGCGGCGTCGAGGAGGGCGAGCCGGGCGCGGGCCCGTTCGAGCTCGGGCCGCTGGTCGCGGGCCGGTCCGGGGTCGTCGAGGACGACCACGACGACACCGGCGGTCCGCCCGGCGCGCTCCCGCGGCCGGTAGCGCACGCGCAGTCCGGG
>NZ_JBFBDY010000806.1:0-2546 GCF_040683475.1 Kitasatospora sp. NPDC093558
CGCCCTCCTCGGCCTGCGCCGCTACCGGGAGGCGGTCGACCGCGGCCGCAGAGCCCTCGCCGGCACCCGTCCCGAGGACGGCGCCGTCCACCTCCGGGCGCTCAACGCCCTCGCGGTGTCCAGCGCCCTCGTCGGCCGCGCGGACGAGGCCGCGGCGCTCACCGCCGACGCGCTCGCGTGCGCGGCCGGCACCGGCGAACCCCATCGCCTGTCCGCCACCCTCGCCCACGGCGCGCAGGTCCGCCTGCTGATCGGCGACCGGGAGGGCGCCCTCCGGCAGGCCCGCGAGGCCCGGAACCTGCTGCCCGGCTCCACGGTGACCATCTGCCACCTCTGGTCGATGCTCACCGAGGCCCACGCCCTCCAGCCCGTCGCCGACGAGGAGGCCTGCGAGCTCGCCTGGCGCCGCGCGCTCGCCGCCTGCGAGGAGGCCGGCCTGCTGCACCTCCTCGCTCTCGCCGAGCAGTCCTACGCCTCCTTCCTGGCGGGCCGCGGCCGGGCGCCGGAGGCCGTCGAACGGCTGCGGACGGCCCTCGGCCGCTTCCGGGCGGACGGGCGGCTCCCGTCGTCCATGGGCGGCTTCGTCACCGCGATCGAGGAACAGCTGGATGTCCTGACGTCACGTCAGATCTGTTGACGGACCTGACGATCAGTCAACCGACCGTGGCTGTACGGGCACACCCGTGCTCGGCCGCCTTCGGAGCACACCCGTGCTCGGCCGCCTTCGGGGCGTACCCGTGCTCGGCCGCGAGGACCGGGCGCATGGCGCGGATCGCGTAGAAGTTGCGGGACTTGACCGTCCCCGGCGGCACCCCGAGCCGCTCCGCCGCCTCCACCACCGAGCGGTCCTTGAGGTGCAGTTCCACCAGCACCTCGCGGTGGTGCTTCTGCACCCGCCGCAGCGCCAGGGCGATGTCCCGGGAGGCCACCACCCGCTCGTACGGGTCCTCGGCGACCGGCCGGTCCTCCACCGCCTCGCCGAGCGCCTCGGGCGCCCGGGAGGCCGCCATCCGGTAGTGGTCGATGGCGATCCGCCGGGCCACCGTGAACAGCCACGGGCGGCTGTGCTCGGGGCCGGCCTTCAGCGCCTCCGGGTTCTGCCAGGCGCGCAGCAGGGTCTCCTGGAGGATGTCCTCGGCCTTGCCGCGGTCGCCCCGCGTGGTGCGCAGCAGCACGTTCAGCAGGTAGCCGCCGTGCAGGCGGTGGATCTCGGCGAGGTCCCGCGGGTCCAGGGTCGGGCGCTCCGCCCGCTTCGCGGCGGCGGGCGCCGGGGCGGTCTCCGCGGGCTGGGCGGCGGACTCTGCGGGCTGCTGGACGCCGGGGGCGATCGGGGCGACAGGCTGCTGGGACACGCACTACCTCACAGAGCGGTCGGGGTCAGGGACAGTCCGACCGGATCCCCCCGGCGGCTGTGACCACAGGCTGTCAACAGCCGCCAAGGATGCACCAACTCCGCGCCAACGTCCGTCCCCCCGCCCTCCCGCGCCGCTCCCCCGCCGCTGCTCCACCGGGGGGCACCCGCGCCGTCAGGCCGCGTTCCGCTCCTCGTTGAGGGCCCGGACCAGGTCCTGCACGCCGTCCTCGCCGCGGTGCTCGATCAGGACGGCGACCCACGTCGTGAACCGCTCCCGCTCCTCCGCCGACCAGCCCGGCGCCGACGGGTGCTCGTCCACCACCATCGCCGCCGCGAGCTCCCGCAGCCCCGGCGACGGCACCGGCCGCCGGCGGCCGGACGGCAGCCCGTCCAGCGCCACCCGCCGGGCGACGGCGATCACGCTCTCCGCCGCCCCCGGCGGCACCGGCAGGGCCGGCGGCCCCGGCACGGCCTGCGCGCCCTCGGCCAGCAGCGCCGCGATCAGTTCACGCGCTTCCGCGCGCTCGGTTCCCATGTTCCGTCGTCCTCCCCCGTCCCACGTCCGGGACTGAATCCGCCGTTCCTTCGGGGCCGCCCGGAACCGGCCGGACGCCCCCGGAGACGGTACCGACTGGTCGCGCGGTCCGGTCGGGGGTTTGCGGACAGCGGAACCCGCCGGCCGGACCGTGACCCGGCCGGCGGTCCGATGTCCTAGAAGGTGGTCCAGTCGTTGTTGTCCGGGGTGCCGAGCGTGCGGATCCGCTCGCCGTCGGCGTCGTCGAAGGTGTCCGTGGCGATCTTGAACTTGCTGCCGTCGGGCCGGAATCCGTACAGCACGACCTGGTCCGAGCTGATGCCGTTCAACGACAGGTACGTGCAGCTGCCGGGCATGACCACGAACGTCGTGAAGTTCCCCCGCTTCGTGAACTGCGCCTCCGACGCGTACGTGCCGTTCGAGCACAGGGCGAAGTTGTAGCCCCGCTGGGCCGGCTGCACCCCGCCCCCGGGCACGGCCGCGTGCGCGGCGGTGACGCCGGTGAGGCCGAGCAGGCCGGTGGTGGCGAGCAGCAGGCTGGCGGCCCGGGTGGTGCGGGTCTTGGTGCGCATGGGATTCCTCCAGGCATGATCGGGACGCTCGTTGCGTCCCGACCAGCTCAACGGGCCTCCCGGTGAACGGGGTTCAGCACCGGTC
>NZ_JBFBDY010000807.1:0-2523 GCF_040683475.1 Kitasatospora sp. NPDC093558
GGACTCCCGGCTGCGGGAGTCCGACGAAGGGTCCTGGCGCGGTGGCCACGCGGACAGGCCTGCGGAGCGGACTTGTTGACGGCGTTGTAGCGGTTGGGCAGCGCGTCGTGAACCGCCCGTTCGACGGCCTACTGTGCGATGACGGACCACTGCAGGTTGGAGCTGCCGTTCCAGCCCCACTGCTTGGTGACGGAGCCGGCGGCGACCTGGCCACCGCCGTCCAGGACCAGGCCCGTGGTGCGGTTGGCGATGCTGTACAGGCCGTTGCCCCGATCGGTGATCTGCCACTGCTGGTTGGTGCCGCCGTTCCAGGGAGCCTGCTGCGCGGGTGCCCCGTTGGAGGTGGCGCCCCAGCCGTCGGCGACCATCCCGTTGGTGCGGTTGACCAGCTTGTAGTACCCGTTGCCGAGCTCGACCGCCTGCCACTGGAGATTGGGGCTGCCGTTCCAGGTCCACTGCTTGAGGTTGCTGCCCGAGGCGACGTTGCCGCCGCTGTCCAGGGCCAGGCCGTCGGTGACGTTGCCGATCCGGAAGTAGGTGGCCGGGTTGAAGATCACCTTCAGCGAGGTGATGGCGTCGTTGTTGCCGGTACTGCGCAGGTCGGGGTTGTCCGCGCTGAAGGTCCACGCCGTCCCGGTGAAGTTGTCGGCGGAGTAGCCGATCACCTGGTAGCCGGCCGGAACCCGCAAGGACGAGATGGTCTGCGCCGCCAGCCCCGCGCTCTGCAACTGGGCGGCCGTATAGCCGCCCAGCACCAGCGCGGCTGCCGTGCCCGCGTACGAGATGTCGCTGTACGCGGTGGCCACGCCGGTGCCCCCGGGCTGGAGGACGGGGATCTGACCGGAGAAGGTGAACTTCAGGACGTAGGCGAGGGCGCTGAACGGGGCCGAGGGCGACGGCAGCGTGATGTGCAGGCCGTCGCTCGCCTGGGTCGGGGTGGGCAGGCTGGTGTACGTGCCTGCGGTCGCACTGAGCAGCTGGACCGAGGTCAGGGAGCTGAGGTCGATGCGGCCGCTCGCCAGGGTGCTGATGGTCGTGGAACTCCCGGGCCAGCCGAGGACCGTGGCGTACAGGACGGTGCCGTCCTTGCTGCGGGTGAACCGGAAGTCCTTGTTCGTGCCTGCCACGGGGGTGGTGAAGGAGCCGCCGCCCATCTTGGTCGGCCCCTCCCCGTAGACCGTCCACGCCCGGGTGGCGTACACGGACTCGCCGAACCGGTGGAGGTGGTCGCCGATGCCCAGAAGGACGTCCTTTTGGCCCTGCGGAATCGTCCCGTCCGCCATGGGGGCGATGTTGAGCAGCACGTTGCCGTTCTTGCTGACCCGGTCGATCAGCGCGTGCAGCATCTGCTGGGTGGAGTAGTAGCCGATGCCGACGGTGTAGCACCAGCTGGAGCTGCTGATGCTGTCGTCGGTCAGCCAGTACGGGTTGGCGATGTCGCCCGGGCCGCCGCGTTCGTAGTCGAAGACCTCGCCGAGGTTGTCGTAACCGTCCTTGTAGGTGGCCACGACCAACCGGCCCCAGCCCAGGGCCTGGTTGTAGTAGTACGAGAGGAAGTTCAGGCGTTGCGTCTCGTCGACCTTGGAGAGGTCGAAGTCCTCCCACAGGATGTCCGGTTGGGCCAGGTCGATGACCTCCTTGAGCTTGTCGTACCAGAGCTGGTTCTCCGCCGTGGTGCCCAGCTGGCCGAAGAGCTTCTGCAGGCTCGCGGTCGGCTGCGCCGGCGCGTGGTCGTAGTAGCCGTTGAAGTTGTAGGCGTGGTGCATGGCCACCAGCAGCTTCAGTCCCTTGCCCCGGATCGAGTCGCGGAAGATCTGCAGGAGGTTCAGCTTCGGTCCTCGCTGCACCGAGTTCCACTCGTTGACCGTGCTGTTCCACATCGAGAAGCCGTCGTGGTGCTCCGCCACCGGCCCGGCGAACCGGGCGCCGGCGTCCACGAAGAGCTGGGCCCAGGCGTCCGGGTCGAAGTTCCCGCCCTGGGAAGCCAACTTGGGCGAGAACTGCACCCAGTTGCCGGCCTTGTCGCGGGCCCCGTCGAGGAAGTTGTTGTACGGCCAGACCGACGGGTCCCCGTAGGTGGCGATGTGATGGTTGTTCACATCGCTGCCGCCGATGTACATGTTCCGCGGGTACCACTCGCTGCCGTACGCCGGGACACTGAAGGCGCCCCAGTGGAAGTAGATCCCGAACTTGGCGTCCTGGAACCACTCCGGCGCAGGCGGGTGCTGATCCACCGAGGCCCAGGTGGGCGAGTAGGACGACGGGGCTGCGAGCGCCCTCGCCGTACCGAGCGTCAGATTCGCCGTCGCGGCGGCAACGATGCCGGCGGCACTCGACAGGAAGACACGTCTGTTGATCGCCATGGCTGGATCCTTCGTCGTTGGGTGGAGGACGTTCCGGACCGCGCCACCGAAGCTCGGGCAGCGCATGTCGTGCGGCTCGACACGGCCTGCCGCGTGCAAGGCGTAGAAATGTGAGCGATAACAGAAGCGGCCCAGCCGATTCTGGCAGCCTCGTGACGAC
>NZ_JBFBDY010000808.1:0-2516 GCF_040683475.1 Kitasatospora sp. NPDC093558
CGCCGTGTTCGGCCCGCAGCCGCCGGCGGTCTCCTCCACCAAGGGCGCGACCGGTCATCTCCTCGGCGCCGCAGGCGCGTTGGAGGCCGCAGTGACCGCACTCGCGGTGTCGCGGGGGACGCTGCCGCCGACCCGCAACCTCGCCGATCCCGACCCGGCCTGCGACCTCGACCACGTCCGCGGCGCGGCCCGGACCACGCCGGTGCGCGCGGCGCTGAGCAACGCCTTCGCCTTCGGGGGCCACAACCTCAGCCTGATCCTCGGCCCGGCGTCCACCCGGCTCGCCAAGTAGCCCGCCGCCACCGGCCGTCACCCGTTCTTCGTCGCTCCCGAGGGGGAGATCCCGTTGTCCATCCAGACCATCACCCATGTCGAGTTCGCGTGCGCGGATGCCGACGAGACGGCGGCCGGGCTCCGCGCCGACTACGGCTTCTCCGCCGATGCCCCGCGGACCTCGCCCGACGGCGTGCGCACCGTCCGCGTCCACCAGGGAGACATCCGTCTCCACCTCGTCTCCTCCGCTCAACCAGGCCATGCGGTGGCCGAGTTCGTGGCCCGTCACGGGGACGGCGTGGCCGTGCTCGCGCTCGGCTGCGACGACCCGCAGGCGGCGCTGGAGCGCGCCGAGCGGCACGGCGCCCGGGTGCTCGACCGCGACGGCGGGCTGATCGCCGGCTTCGGCGACGTCGCGCTGCGGTTCGTTCCGCTCGACGCCGCAGCGCCGGCGCCCGGCCTGCTGGACGCCCTCGACCACGTCGCGATCTGCGTCCCCGGCGGCCAACTCGCCGACGCCGTAAGGTTCTGCGAGGCGGCGCTGGGCTTCCACCGGATCTTCGGCGAGTACATCGAGGTCGGCGCGCAGGCCATGGACTCCAGCGTCGTGCAGAGCGCCTCCGGCGAGGTCACCTTCACGCTGATCGAGCCGGACACCGGCCGGCGCCCGGGCCAGATCGACGAGTTCCTCGCCGCCAACGAGGGCGCCGGCGTCCAGCACCTCGCCTTCCGCACGGCCGACATCGCGACCGCCGTCCGTACGATCCGGGCGCGCGGGGTGGAGTTCCTGAGCACCCCGGACGCCTACTTCGACGCCCTCGCCGAGCGGTTCGGCGCGACCGCCATCCCGGTGGGGACGCTGCGCGAGCTGCACGTCCTGGTCGACCAGGACCACGGCGGGCAGCTGTTCCAGATCTTCGCCCGCTCCACCCACCCCCGGCGGACGTACTTCCTGGAGCTCATCGAGCGCCAGGGCGCCGGTACGTTCGGCACCGCCAACATCAGGGCCCTGTACGAGGCCGTCGAGCGGCAGAGTTCGGCCGCCGCCCTGTGACCGCCCGCCCGGTCCCCGCCCACCCTCGAAAGGCACACCCGTGACCACCACAGAGTTCCACCTCACCGACGCCGAACGCGCCTTGCTGCCCACCCCCGACGACGTCGAGCATTACCGGACGTACGGCTGGTACCTGTCCCACCGGCTGTTCGGCGACGAGGAGCTGGACTCCCTCCAGGCCGCCACCGAGCTCTACTACGCGGGCCACCGCGACCGCGAACTCCCCCTCCGGCCGCCCCGGTTGGCCTCCTGGTCGCCGACCGACGGCCCGGTCCAGCGGCACAACGACTACGTCCACTACGAGAGCGACGCGATCGGCGCGATCCTGCGCAAGCCGCTGGTCGGCGCGGTGGCCGCGCTGCTCGCCGGGGCCGAGGAGATCCGGATCTTCCAGGCCACGCTGATCTACAAGCCGCCGGTGCCCGAGGAGCCCACCAACCGGGTGCCCTGGCACTTCGACAAGCACTACTGGCAGACCTGCACCTCCGACGAGATGCTCACCGCGTTCATCCCATTCCACGACTGCGGCGACGAGAACGGCACGATCACCATGGTCGACGGCAGCCACCGCTGGAAGGAACTCGCCTCCGGCGAGGACTCCACCCGGCACTTCGCCGACCGCGACGGCTCCGAGCTGGAGGCCATCCTCGCCGCGAACGCCGCCCACAACGGGCAGGAGGTGCGGAAGATCCCGATGCCGATCCCGCGCGGCCACATGAGCTTCCACCACTGCCGCACCTACCACGGCAGCGGCCCCAACCTCGCCTCCTTCCCGCGCCGGGCCGTCTCGCTGCACCTCCAGGACGGCGCCAACGCCTACCGCCGGCACGAGCGGCCGGACGGCGGCCCGGTGGTCTACAACCACGACGTGCTGGTCCGCCGCACCGCCGACGGCCGGCCCGACTACTCCGACCCGGACTTCTGCCCGGCGATCTGGCAAGGGGCGCTGTGACGGGCACCGCCGCGGCGACGGCGCCGCTCGACACACCCGCCGAGCGGTACCGGATGCTGCGCCTGATCCGCGGCTTCGAGGAGCTCGCGCTCGCCCTCGTGAAGGCCGGCGCGATCCCCGGCGGCATCCACCCCTGCATCGGACAGGAGGCCGTCGCGGTCGGCGTCTGCTCCGCGCTCGGCCCGGCCGACCGGCTCACCAGCACCCACCGCGGCCACGGCCACGTGCTCGCCCGGG
>NZ_JBFBDY010000809.1:0-2515 GCF_040683475.1 Kitasatospora sp. NPDC093558
GAGACCACGGTCGGCATCGGGGCGGGAGCCGAGAACGTCACGGGCGAGGCGGGCACCACCGACATGGTGCTCAACACCGCCGCGGCCCGACCGACCGCGGACGCGACCCCGGACGCGGTCCCGAACGCACCGGCACCGACGGACCGTCCCAACTCACCCCCGTGGACTGGCTCGACGCCGTCCACCGCCTCTTCCCGAAGGAGACCGTCGAGCGGCTGGAGCGGGACGCCGTCGAGCGGTACGGGATCGACGAGATCGTCACCGACCCCGAGGTCCTCTCCCGGGTCGAGCCCAACGCGACCCTGCTGCGCGCCGTGCTGCGCACCAAGCACCTGATGAACCCCGACGTGCTCGTCATGGCCCGGCGGATCGTCGAAGCGGTGGTCCGCGAGCTGCTGGACCGCCTCCGCCCCGAGCTGCGCCGCGCCTTCACCGGCGCCCGCTCGCGCCGCCCCAGCCGGCTGCCGCTCGCCCGCGACTTCGACTTCCGGGGGACCGTCCGGGCCAACCTCGCCCACTACCGGCCGGAGGAGCGCAAGGTGATGATCGAGCGCCCGCGCTTCCACTCCCGCACCCGGCGGCACCTGGAGCAGTGGCAGTTGATCCTGCTGGTCGACCAGTCGGGCTCGATGGTCGGCTCGGTGATCCACTCCGCCGTCACGGCCGCGTGCCTGTGGAGCCTGCCGGGCCTGCGCACGCACCTGATCGCCTTCGACACCTCCGTGGTGGACCTGACCGGGGACGTGACCGACCCGGTGGAGCTGCTCATGCGGGTCCAGCTCGGCGGCGGCACCGACATCGCGCGCGCCGTCGACTACGCGGCCGGGCTGGTCGACAATCCGCGCCGGACCATCGTGGCGATCGTCTCCGACTTCTACGAGGGTGGCGACCCCCACCGGCTCGTCCGCACCGTCCGGGGCCTGGTCGAACAGGGCGCGACCGTGCTCGGCCTGGCCGCGCTCGACGAGGAGGCCGACCCGGTCTACGACCGCACGCTCGCCGGGCGGCTGGCCGGGGTCGGTGCCCACGTCGGCGCCATGACCCCGGGCCGGCTGGCCGAGTTCGTCGCCGAGAAGGTCGGCCGATGAGTATAAAAACACCGCCGCGCGCGGACCTCCTCGCCCTCGGCCCGGACACCCTCGCCGCGCTCGCCAACCGCGGCCTGGTCAAGCGCGCCGCCAAGGACCTGGACGCCGGAGCCGGGCCCGAGGTCGAGACCGCCGAGGACGGCGCCGTCCTCGGCGTGCACCCGGACGGCACCCGGACCCGCCTCCCCGTGGGCGCCGGACTCGACGCCGCCGAGTGCGGCTGCGGCGCCCCCGGCGCGTGCCGGCACCTGATCGGGCTGGTCCTGGCCGACCAGCGCAGGTACGCGACCGCGGCCCCCGCCGAGCCCGAACCCGCCTGGTCGCCGGGCGAGTTCGACGACAACCAGCTCGTCGCAGCGCTCGACCGGGCCTCCCTCGCCGCCGCGCGCCGCGCCTTCGACGCCGGCTACGCCGCGACCGTCCACCGCGGCGGTGCGGGACGGCCCGCGCCCTGGGTCGAACTCGCCGGGTGCACCGTGCGCTTCCCCGTCCCGCACGGCCTCGGCCACGCGCTCACCGACGCGGCCGCGGCCCGCCGGGGAGAGACGATCGCGCTCGCGGTCTGGGCCTTCCGCGCGGCCGACGCCCGCGCCGACACCGTCGCCGACACCGGTGCTGCGTCCCTCCAGGTCTCCGTCGGCGGCCCGGCACCCGCAACGCACCGCCCGGCGAACGACGCCCGGCTCGACGAGGCCGTCGCGCTCGCCGACGAACTGCTGCTGGACGGCATCGCGCACGCCACCCCGGTGTTCACCGCCCAACTCGGGCGCGCCGCAGCGGCGTTGTCCCGCTCCTCGCTGCACTGGCCGGCCGCCGCGCTCACCGAACTGCGCGACCAGGCCGACGCCTACGCCGCCCGCGACACCCGCTACGCGACCGCGACCGCCGCCGAGCTGGTCGCCGAACTCCACGCCCGCCGTCGGGCCGCCACCCTCGACCGACCGGGCGCGCTCGGCACCCGGGAGCCCGCCGACACCCCGCTGCGCCGGGTCCGGCTGGTCGCGCTCGGCTGCCGGGTCTCGGGCCGGTCGGCGGCGGAACGCACCGCGGAGGTGTACTTCGCCCAACCGGACGCCGGCATCGCGCTCGTCCTGCGCAAGCGCTGGGACCTGGCGGAGGGCCAACACCTCGTCGGCGCCGACCTCGCGTCCCGGCGCATCCTCGGATCCCCGCTGCGGGCGCTCGCCACGGCCAACGTCGTCAGCGAGACCATCTCCCGCAGCGCGGGCCGGACGGTGACCATCGGCCGCAGCCGCGTGGCCGCCACGAGCGTCACCCCGCTCGGCTCGGCCTGGGCCGACCTGCCCGACACCCTCCTCGTCCGCGACGCCGCCGCCCACCTGCGGGCCCGGGACGACCGGCCGCCCGCGCTGATCCGCCCCCGGGTCGCGGCCGACACCGCCCGGGTACTGGAAGTCGCCTCCGTC
>NZ_JBFBDY010000810.1:0-2510 GCF_040683475.1 Kitasatospora sp. NPDC093558
GGCGACGGCTGGGTGGTGCCCACCGCCCTGGTCACCGCGCTCCTGGACGACCCGGTGGCCGCCGACGCCGCGCTCGCCGCCGTGGAGCCGCTCGAACCTCCGGGGGCGCCGCGGGGCGCGGACGGCACGCGCCCGCCGCGCAGCGACGCCTGGCGCCGGGCCGCCACCCTGGCCGTCGCCGACCCCGAGCTGCGCCGTGCCACCCTCGCCTGCTTCGCCGCCGCCGACGCCGCGCTGGGCCGCCTGCCCGGCGGCGGCCGGCTGCGCGCCACCGTCGCCGAGTTCGCCGAGCGCTACCCCGCGCGCGGCCGCTGCCCGGCCGACGACCAGCTGGACGCCCTGCGCGCCGGCACCCGACGCACCCTCCCGGAGGAGGCCGCACCATGACCGACGTCCGACCCCCCGCCGAGACGCCGGCGGGCACCGAGTCGCTGCGCGACGCCATCGCCGCCGAGCTGCTCGCCGCCCGCGCCCGGACCGCCGCCCTCACCGACTGCGTCGAGGACCACGACCTCACCGCCCAGCACTCGCCGCTGATGTCGCCGCTGGTGTGGGACCTCGCCCACATCGGCAACCAGGAGGAGCTCTGGCTGCTGCGCAACGTCGGCGGCCACGACCCGATGCACCCGGAGATCGACCCGCTCTACGACGCGTTCCAGCACCCGCGCGCGGAGCGCCCCACCCTGCCGCTGCTGCCGCCCGGCGAGGCCCGCGCGTACGCGCACGAGGTGCGCGGCCGGGTGCTCGACCTGCTGTCGGCGAGCCCGCTGGAGGGGGCGCCGCTGCTGGCCGGCGGGTTCGCGTTCGGCATGATCGCGCAGCACGAACAGCAGCACGACGAGACGATGCTGATCACCCATCAGCTCCGCAAGGGCGAACCGGCCCTCGCCGCGCCCCCGCCGCCGCCCGCACCCGCGGAGGCCGCCGCGCTGCCCGCCGAAGTCCTCGTCCCCGCGGGGCCGTTCACGATGGGCACGGACATCGAGCCGTGGGCGCTGGACAACGAGCGCCCGGCGCACGTCGTCGACCTCCCGGCGTTCCGGCTCGACACCACCCCCGTCACCAACGGCGCCTACCTGCGCTTCATCGCCGACGGCGGCTACGACGAGCCGCACTGGTGGACCCCCGAGGGCTGGGCGCACCGGCAGCAGGCCGGCCTGACCGCCCCGCTCTTCTGGCGGCACGAGGACGGCCAGTGGCTGCGCCGCCGCTTCGGCACGCTGGAGCCCGTCCCGCTGGACGAGCCGGTGCTGCACGTCAGCTGGTACGAGGCGGACGCGTACGCCCGCTGGGCCGGGCGGCGGCTGCCGACCGAGGCGGAGTGGGAGAAGGCCGCCCGGCACGACCCGGCGACCGGCCGTTCGCGCCGCTACCCCTGGGGCGACGGCGGCCCGACGCCCGAGCACGCCAACCTCGGCCAGCGGCACCTGCGCCCGGCCCCGGCCGGCAGCTACCCGGCGGGCCAGTCCCCGTACGGCGCCCGGCAGTTGATCGGCGACGTGTGGGAGTGGACGGCGAGCGACTTCGGCCCCTACCCCGGCTTCCGGGCCTGGCCGTACAAGGAGTACTCGGAGGTGTTCTTCGGGCCCGAGTACAAGGTGCTGCGCGGCGGCGCCTTCGCGGTCGCGCCGGTGGCCTGCCGGGGCACCTTCCGCAACTGGGACTACCCGATCCGGCGGCAGATCTTCTCCGGCTTCCGCACGGCCGCCGACGTCCCCGACGGCGGTGGTTCCTGATGTGCCGTCACATCGCCTACCTCGGCAGACCATTGGCACCACAAGAGCTGCTGGTCGCGCCGCCGGACGCGCTGCACCGGCAGTCCTGGGCGCCGCGCACGCAGCAGTACGGCACGATGAACGTCGACGGCTTCGGCCTCGGCTGGTACGCGGACGGCGACGAGATCCCCGCCCGCTACCGCCGCGCCGGGCCGCTCTGGGCGGACGCCGCGTTCGCCGACCTCGCCCGGGTGATCCGCACCCGGGCGCTGCTGGCGGCCGTCCGCTCCGCCACCGACGGCTGCGCGGCCGGCGAGCACGCCGCCGCACCGTTCTCCGCCGGGCGCTGGCTGTTCAGCCACAACGGCGCGGTGGCCGGCTGGCCGGACAAGCTGGACGCGCTCGCCGGGCTGCTGCCGCCCGCCGAACTCCTCGACCTGGAGTCGCGCACCGACTCGGCCCTGGTGTGGGCCCTCACCCTGCACCGGCTGCGCGCAGGCGCCGGGCTCGGCGAGGCGCTCGCGGGCACCGTCGCGGACGTCACCGAGCACACCACCGCGCGGCTCAACCTCCTGCTGACCGACGGCCGCTCGATCGCCGCGACCACGTGGGGCGACACGCTGCACCACCGCACCCTGCCCGGGGGCGGCCTGGTGGTGGCCTCCGAGCCGTACGACGACGAACCGGGCTGGACGGCCGTCCCCGAGGGCTCGCTCCTGGTCGCCGGCGCCGAGGCCCGGCGCGGCGGCGGAGGCGGATCCGGCTCCTCCGCGTGGACGGGGGGCGGGCAGAGCG
>NZ_JBFBDY010000811.1:0-2501 GCF_040683475.1 Kitasatospora sp. NPDC093558
GACCGACGTCGGCGCAGGCGACGGTGCCGGGCCGGGAGGCGGCCTGCTGGGACGCGGCCTGCTGCCGCCAGGGGCGCTGCCCGGCGAACGCGGCCGCGGCGAGCACCGAGGCGCCGCCGACCGCCAATATCCCGGCCAGGAGAAGGGCGAGCACCTTCCTTCTGGCGGTGTCGCGTTTGTGAATCCTCATGGTGGCACCTTCGTAACGGGATCGGGCCTGTCGGGCAGGCCGGGGAATGCCTTGTGCCGGCGCGGGGTCCGGGCGGGCGTCTAGCGCTGCGGCGTCGGGCTGTCGCTCGGGCTGTCGCTCGGGTTCTGGCTCGGGTTCGGTATCTGGCTCGGGTTGGAGCTCGGGGCGGAGTTCCCGGTCGGGTTCGGGCTCGGGTCCGGATTCCGGCTCGGACCGGAAGTGCCGGTCGGCGGTCCGGAAAGGTCGCCGAAATTCACCAGTCCGGTTTCCTCCAGGACCGTCATGTGGTCCAGGACGGTCGAGTTGGCCGTGGTCGCGAGATCGCGGACCGCGGAATTCCGGGTACCGGCGCGGACTTGGGCGACCACCGCGAACACCTGGCCGTGCGCATTGCGCACGATGTTCGCGAACAGCCGGTCGAACTGGGCGCCCTGGGCGTCGTCCAGCTGCTTCAGCCACGCCTTCTGCTGGTCGCTCGGCTCGTCGGGCACGCCGAGGCCCAGGGTCCTGGCCGTGTCCAGCACGGCCCGGTCGAGGTCAGAGTTCCCGTCGATCAGGTGCCGGCCCGCGGTCCAGACCTCGGGCGTGCCGCCCTTGGCGACGGCCATCCGGCCTGCGGGGATCTCCCACAGCCCGGCCAGCCGGACCCGTTTGACGAAGTCCCGGTCGAGCGGCGTCAGCGGGCCGGACGACGTCTGCACCGTCTGCACCGCTTGGGCCGCCCCCGGCGACCCCTCCGCCCGTGCCGTGCGGTACGAGCCCGCCGACCGCACGATGGGGAGCGCCAGGGCCGTCCCCGTGCACAGCACGGCCACGATCACGAGAAGGGTGGCGAACCATCGCGGAAGCCTGTTCGCCCGGGGAATTCCGTAACCGGTCTTTCCGGGTTCGCGTTTCTTCCTCGAAGATGACATCGACTTCCTCATCACGCCGTGATTCCGTTCGCCGTCACCGGGCGCAGCGGTCCGTCGGCCGGAACGCCGCGGAACCTCCCGGGAACCGCCGGCCGCTGGCGGGCCGGTCACCAGGGAAAGAGGCCGGGCCCGAGGTTTCGTCCCGTGACTTTGCCGATCCTTTACCTTGTGCGAGCGGCGGGGCCGAGCCGGAGCGCCATTCCCGACGCTTGTTCGACAACCCGTCAGCATGTGCGAGGAGCAAGCGAAAGGCGACTGTGGCGCAGGGCCCGGCAGGCGGTAGATTGCCCTACCGGTCGGTACCGCGAGGCGCCGCACCGGTCCCCGGTGACCCCCTTACCGTCCGGACGCGAGCGAGGCCACGTGCGACTGAACCTCAATCAACTGGCGATATTCGCCAAGGTCATCGAATGCGGCGGCTTCTCGGCGGCGAGCCAGGTCCTGTTCCTGAGCCAGTCGTCCGTGTCGAAACAGGTCCAGAACCTCGAATTGGCCCTGCGGACCAGGCTGGTCGACCGCTCGGGCCCGAAGATCCGCCCGACCCTGGCCGGCGAGGTGCTGCTCGCGCAGTCCAAGGAGGTGCTCGCGCTCGCCGACCAGGCCGTCGCCGCCGTCCAGGCCGCGGCGCTCCTGAACGAGGACCCGCTGGTGATCGGCAGCACGAGCACGATCGGCGGGCACGTGCTGCCGTCCGTCCTGCTCGAACTGCGGCAGCGGGCGCCCGAGATCCGCTACGGCCTCGTCGTCGGCAGCGCCGACCAGCTAACCACCGCGCTGGAGGAGGGCCGGGTCGGCGTCGCGCTCAGCGGCAGCCCCATGCCCGCCGGGCGCTACCGGTCGGAACGCCTCGCCGACGACGACATGCTGCTCGTCTGCCCGGCCGGCCACCCCCTGGCGGGGCGGGAGATCACCCCCGCCGACCTATCGGACGAAACGTTCCTGCTGCGCGAGACCGGCTCACACACGCGCCGTCAGCTGACCGACCTCCTGCACCGCTGGGAGCTGTCCGGCGCCCGCACGCTCGACCTGTGGGGCACCGAAGGCGTCAAGGAAGCCGTGCGGATCGGCCTGGGGGTGGGGCTGGTGGCCCGCCGGTCCGTGCAACTCGACCTGCGGCACGGCGTACTGGCCGAGTTGCGGATCCACCCGGCCCCCGAGCACCGGACCGTGACGGCCTGCTCGACCCTGGCCCGCCCGCTCACGGCCAACGAGCAACTGCTGCTCCTGGTGCTGCGGGACGCCGCCCGGGCGGCCGTGGAGGCGTGAACCTGCTTCAGGCAGCCCCGCGGGTCGGTGTCCAGGTGGCGGGCCCGGGCGGGCTCCCCCCTGTGATCACGGCCAGCAGCACCACGACTTCCCAGCGGTGGTGCCGATCACTAAGGTCTTCGGACTGTGAC
>NZ_JBFBDY010000812.1:0-2485 GCF_040683475.1 Kitasatospora sp. NPDC093558
GGCCGTCCCCGAACCCCTTCGGGCAGCCGTCGCCGCCTTCGATGCCTTCCGGATGCGGGCCCAGGACCGGGCCCGCCGGGCCGGCACCCGACCCCGCAGCCATCACACGCTGGAAACCGCCCTCGGAATCCTCCGGGATTTGGCCCGCTTCCTCACCGAACACCGTGGCAAGGATGACTGGGCGCTCGTCGACGTGCATGACATCGAGGCCTTCCTGGTCACCTTGCCCAAGGCCCGCCAGCGCCGACTGGTCGTCCTGCGGCAGTTCTTCCGCTTCGCCCGCTCGCAGCACATCGTCCTCGTGGACCCGTCCCGCGGACTGACCGCGAAGGAGCCAGGCAGCTTCCGCGGCCGCACCCTCACCCTCGACCAGCAGCGCGACCTCTTCCACCGCTGGACCGGCGCCGACCACGTTCACCCGCACGAAGCCCTGCTCGGCATGCTCGCCTTGCTGCACGGCGCCTCCAGTGCCGAGGTTCGCATGCTCCAAATCACCGACATCGACCCGTTCGCCCAGACCGTCCGACTCGGCAAACGTCCGCACCCCGTCCCGCTGGATCCCGCTTCCTGGGCTGGGCTCCAGCGATGCCTTGACCACCGAGCGGCATGGACGACGGACAACCCCCACGTCATGGTTACCAAAGGGACGAAGGCCGGACGAGGCCCGGCGTCAACTGCCTACCTTTCCCACGTACTTGACGAATGCGGATACCCGCCCCGGATGATCCGCAGCACCCGCCTGGTCGACCTCGTGAACACAATGGACCCCAAGCTCGTCGCCGCCGCGTTCGGCATGGACCCCGAAGCCACCATGATCTACCTCGCCGACCACGTCGAGGCCGGACGCCTGCCCACCAGCAGATGATCAGTCTCCGGAGACACCCCAGAAGGCAATCTCGTCCGGAATCCCGTCCTTGTAGAGGACGATGCAGCACCCACTCCACCGCGGGACTTGATCCAAAGCGTCCAGAGTCTCGGAATCCATGGCGTCGAAGTTCGCGCGGCTCGGCTTGTCGGTGCCGAAGCCTGCCTGGATGACGGACGCGGCCAACGGGCGTAGGGTCCCGAAGCCGTGATCCTCGTCGGCGGAGATCACCCGGCCGACATCCAACACCGAATGGGTGCCGTTCGTGCCCAGGAACTCCCAGTAGAGCTCGTTCTCGAACAGCTCGTCGACCGAGGCGGGCGCGGGCATGCCCCACTCCGTGGGGCTGCAGTAGTCGCCGGAGGCGAACTCCGCCGCTCGCAAAGCCTGCAACGCGGCGCCGAGGTCCTCCTGGTACGGCGCGACATATCTCCAGCCCGATGCACCCACGTGTCGTCTCTTTCCTGCGGTGCTGATCCTCTTACGACGCGAGGATGCTAGCCGCGTGTACCGACACCGCGATCTCAGCCCATGAACTCGATGACTTTCGGCGCCGCCTGGCACAAGTTCGCCGGAACATGTGCGCTTTGCCGAGGGACTCGTTGGAAGCCGATGGCGACGCTGTTCTTCTCCTCGCACTCGGTGAGGACCTGGAGGAGCAGTTCGGCGCCGCGCCGGTCGAGTTCCATGGGGCCGAGCTCGTCGATGCAGAGCAGGTCGACGCGGCTGTCGCGGGCGATCGTCTTGTTCAGCTGCTTCTCATCGGCGGCCTCCACCAGCTCGTTCACCAGCTTGGTGGCCAGCGTGTAGCGGACGCGATAGCCCTGCATCGCGGCCTCGGTGCCCAGGGCGATCAGCATGTGGGACTTACCGGTGCCGGAGTCACCGATCAGGCAGAGCGGCCGGCTCTTCTTGGTCCACTCGCAGTCGGCGAGGGTGTTGATCACGGCGGGGTCGATGTTGGGATTGGCGTCGAAGTCGAAGGTCCGCAGCTACCTGTCCCGGGGAAAGCCGACGGCCTTGATCCGCCGCTCCGAGCGCCGGCGGGCCCGGTCGTCGCACTCGGCCATCAGCAACTCGGCGAGGAAGCCGCGATCGGTCATCTGCTCCTTGGCTGCCCGGTCGGCGATGTCGGCGAACTCGCCTCGGATCGACGGCAGCCACAACAGGCGGCAGGCGGTGTCGATGGCCGTGGTCGCGGCCTGCTCGGTCAGGTTCCGCTGGCGGGGCAGCACGGAGGTCATGGCGCTTCTCCCTCTCGCAGGTAACCGCCGCCGGCGTGGCAGTGCCGTCACGATTGCCGACGGCGGCTTCATCGCGTTGGTCCTGTGCTCCGGTGACGGGGGGCTGATCAGCCGTGTTGTCGACCCCGCTGCACGGACTCGGTGAACACCGGGCCGCGCTCACCGGGCCCGCGCACCGTTGCGACCAGTCGTCGCAACGCGGCGTGGGCGGGTGGACCCCAGGTGACCTTGCCGCCGGGACGCCCGCGGACACCGGCCTCTGCGATGAGGATGCAGGCGAGGACTCGCCGGGCACACGGGCGCGAAAACCATGCGAGGCGACTTCCACGCCATCGCCCTGCCCAACTCCTCCGTGGCGGTGGCCGTCGCGGCGTTC
>NZ_JBFBDY010000813.1:0-2485 GCF_040683475.1 Kitasatospora sp. NPDC093558
CCGTTCCGCGCCCGCCGGGCTCGCATGGCGCGAACCGGCGGGCGGCCGAGGCAGCTGCCGGTCTGGTGGCGTCGGCGGTACTCGGCGTGGGCGTGACCGGTGGCGCTGCCGGCTCCCGTCGTGTTCGGCGCGGCCGCCCCGGCTCGGTCCGCAGGCCGTACCCGCTTCCCTGATCGTGGCCGTGGTGGCACTGTTGGGGTCACTCCGCACGATCGGAGCGTGACACGTGACGACCGTCGTCTTGCTTACCGAGGGCGCCTGGCCCGCCTGCGTCGACGCCGCGCGCGAGCATTCCCCGCCCGGCGCCGACATCGTCCTGCTCTACGTGCGCGACCCGGAGGTCTCCGGGGCCGCGCACGGCGCCTTTGCGGACCCCCTCGGCTGGGGCAGCGACCCCGCCAGCCGCCTGGAGCTCCTCGCGGCGGCCTCCGGCGAACACCTGGTGCGCGCCGCCGCCGAGCGCCTCGGTCTGCCCTGCACCGCCGTGGTGCGCACCGGCCGCGTCGAACGGGAGGTCGTCACCGCGTCCGAGGGCGCCGGCCTGCTGGTCCTCGCCCGCGACGGCGACCGCACCCACCCCGGTCCGCGCAGCCTCGGCCCGGCCGTCCGGTACGTCGTCGACCACGCGCCCTGCCCGATCCTGCTCGTCTGGCCCTGACGGGGCGAAAGCCGGCGCCCGGCGGTGGTCCACCCCTTCCGGTGAAGCCGCTAGAGGTCCAGGACGAACTCGAACTCGAACCGGTCGTCACAGCCCTGGCCCGCGACCGGACGATCTCGGCGATGTGGGGGTAGTGGACCGCCACACACGGCTGCCCAGGGCGTGCGCCGCATGGTGGGTGAGGTCGGCGGAAAAACCACCGGCTCGGAGCGTCCCGATGACCGAGTCCAGGTACGCCGGCACGCCGGGGGTGGGGCTCGTCCGGGTCTCGATGACATGTGAGGCCCAGGGGTGGCGCAGGAGCACCGTGCGCGCCGCGACAGGATGCGGTGCATCGCCCGGCGGCATCGTCAGCCGCCTCGCGGTCCTGACGCTCCGTCGGCATTCGCCGCCGGAGGGCCGGATCCGGCCTCGCCGCTCGTCACGGGCAGGGCGCCGGTCGCGGTGCACCACTGGACGTTCCCGCTCGGCCTCGACTTCGTCTGCGGCGCCAACACGGCCGTCCGGCTCATCGCCGAGGGCTTCGAGCGACCGTCCGGCCGGCGCCCGATCGTGAAACCGGCCGTGGAAGAGTGCCGCCCATGAGAATCGTCTGCTACCCCCGGAACGAGATGGCCGAGCTCTCCGGCTCCGCCGAGGACCTGGCCCGCCTGGCACGTGCGGTGGCCGACGGCGAAGGCGTCGTCCGCACCTCGCCGTCGGCCGACGAGCGCGACCTGGCGGGGGCCGAGGTCGGCGACGCGCCCGGCCCCGGGGTGCTGGTGCGCCTGGACGTGTCGCGCCGCGTTCTGGTGATCAGCGGCGACGCTCCCGCCCGGGCGGTCCTGGCCGACAACCTCCGGGCGATGGCCGACGAGGACGACGGCGGCCACCTCCACATCGAGCACTTCCCCGACCACCCCTACCTCGTGGAGGGTTCACTGCCGCTCGTGGTCATCAGCCCGCACGGAGGCATGCCCAGGCGGTGAGTTCAGCCGAGGGCCACGAGGGCGGCGAGGGCGGTCTCGACCGCGCGGTGGAAGGTCGGGTAGGCGTAGATCATGTGCCGCAGGCGGTCCGTCGGGACTTCGGCCTGGATCGCGACCGCCAGGCCGTACAGCACCTCGCCGCCCGCCGGGCCGGCGGAGGTGGCGCCGACGAGGACCCCGCGGTCGGCGTCCTCGACGAGTTTGACGAAGCCCTCGTTGCCGGCCTTGTGGATCCAGCCGCGTGCGGACGAGGGCAGGTCGGCGGTGCCGGTGCGGATGCGGAGGCCGGCTTCGCGGGCCTGGTGTTCGGTCAGGCCGACGGCGCCGATCTCGGGGTCGGTGAAGGTGACCCGAGGCAGGGCGCGGTAGTCGGCGTCGGGGCCGGGCTCGCCGAGGATCGCGCGGACGGCGATCTCGGCCTCGTACATCGCGACGTGGGTGAAGGCGCCGTGGCCCGTCACGTCGCCGATCGCCCACAGGCCGTCGGCGGCGCGCATCTGGCCATCGGTGCGCAGGGCCCGGGCGGCGGGGTCGAGGCCGACCGTCTCCAGACCGAGTCCGGTGAGGTCGGCGCGGCGACCGGTGGCGACCAAGAGCCTTTCGGCGGAGAGGAGTTCACCGTCGTCGAGGTGCAGGGTGAAGGTCACCCCGTCGTGCTCGGCACGGACGGCGCGGGCGCCGACCCGTGTCCCGACGCCTGCGCGTTCGAGGACCTTGGCGACGAGGGCGCCGGCCTCGGGCTCCTCGATGGGGAGCAGGCGGTCCAGGGCCTCGACGACGGTGACGTCGGTGCCGAACCGGGCGAAGACCTGGGCGAGTTCGAGCCCGATCGCGCCGCCGCCGAGGACCAGCAGGCTCT
>NZ_JBFBDY010000814.1:0-2482 GCF_040683475.1 Kitasatospora sp. NPDC093558
GTACGAGATACCCGGCACCACGCCAACGCCCGTGTCCCCCGCGCTGGGGGGACACGGGCGTTGGCGTGGTGCCGTCCCGCCCCGATCGCCGTCCTGGCAGGATGGCGGCCATGGAACGTGTACTGGGAATCGGTGGGTACTTCCTGCGGGCCGGCGACCCTGCGGCCCTGAGCGCGTGGTACCGCGACTGCCTCGGCCTGGACGCCGACGCGAACGGGCTCTGGCACCAGGAGACCGGCCCGACGGTGTTCGCGGCCTTCGAGTCCGGCACCGACTACTTCGGATCGACCGCCCAGCGGACCATGCTCAACTTCCGGGTCCGCGACCTGGACGCCATGCTCGCGCAGCTGCGCACCAAGGGTGCGGACGTGGCCGGGGAAACCCAGGACATGGACGGCGTCGGACGGTTCGGCTGGGTCACCGATCCCGAGGGCAACCGCATCGAACTGTGGCAGCCCGCCTGACCGTGCCCCCTACGCGAGTCGCCGACGGCCGCCGATGGTGCCGCCGCGTGTGTGCCTCGGTGCCTCGGCATCGCTCGGCGTCAGCGGCAGAGGGCCGATGCGACGAGGCTCTCGACGTGCTTCATGGTGTCCCGGTCGGACGGCTGGGTCGTCACGGCGATGTCGGCGGCGGCGCTGCCGTCCTCGGTGACGCCGCCGCGGGTCTCGTAGCCGGGGAAGCAGCCGCCGTGGCCCCAGTAGCGGCCGCCGCCGCAGGGCAGGGGCTTGCTCACCAGGCCGAGCCCGTAGCCGGCGCCGGGGCCGAAGGACTCGGCGGGGACGGTCTTCTCCATCTCCGCCAGCTGGGCGGGCTGGAGGAGACCGCCGTGGAGCAGCTCGGAGAAGAACCGGTTGAGGTCGGAGTTGGTGGAGATCATCTGCCCGGCCGCCCAGCCCCAGGACGGGTCGATCTCCGTGATGTCGCGCAGCGGCGCACCCGGCGCGTCCCGGTAGTAGCCCTCGGGGTGCGGCTCGCGGATGGTCTCGTCGCCGGGGCCGGGGAAGTAAGTGTGGCGCAGTCCGGCGGGCTTGATGATGCGGCGTTCGATCTCCGCCGCGAGGGGCCGGCCGGAGACGCGTTGGGCGATCAGGCCGGCCAGGACGTAGTTCGTGTTGCTGTAGCCGAACCGCTCACCCGGGGTGAACTCGGCCTTGTACCGGAGGGCGGTGTCGATGAGCTCGCGGGGCTCGTAGAACCGGGGCTGGAGGTCGGCCTTGAGGTAGTTCGGGATGCCGCTGGTGTGCTGGAGGAGCTGGCGGACGGTGATGTTCCGCCCGTCGATGCCGTCCCCGCGGACGACGCCGGGCAGGTAGTCGTCGACGTGCTTGTCCAGGGCGATCTTCCCCTCGCCGACCAGCTGCAGCACGACCACCGCCGTGAACACCTTGGTGTTGCTGCCGATCCGCACCTGGCCGTCGACCGGCACCTTCGCCCCGGTGGCCAGATCGGCCACCCCGGCGGTGTAGTTGCGGGTGCGGCCGTCGCCCTTCCGGACGCTCGCCAGCGCGCCGGGCACGCCCTCGTCCCGGACCAGCGCGTCGAGCCCCTGCTGGACGGTGTCCGGCCTGGGCGCTGCGAACGCCGTAGCCGGGGCCAGGGCGCTCATCGTCAGGGCGCCGACGGCCGCCACGGCCGCGAGGGCCCTCCAGCGCCGGGACGGACGGGCCTTCTGCTGCGTCTGGTCAAGCACGTGTCGACTCCGGTTCCTCGTCGGGGAAAGCAGCGGGATTCGCTGCTCCCACCCTCTCCGGAACCGCCGGCCCGCGACGATGCTGCTATCCGCCGGGTTGCGGGTGGGGTTAGCCCCCGGTGCGTGCACGACGGGACGGCGGGGTCTCGATCATGAGGGCGATGCCGTCCAGGAGCGGCTTGAGGCCGAACTCGAACAGCGCGTCCAGGTCGAGGTCGTAGCCGTCCCGGCAGCTGCTCGCGATCCTGGTGAACACGGGGTAGCGGGCCGCGCCGGTGATCGCCGCGAAGGCGGGGGCCTGACGGTCCATCCACTGGTCCTCGCTGAGGCCGGTCGCCGCCTGCGCCTGGGCCTCCCGTTCGAGGTGCACCGCGATGCCGTGGATGTGACCGTAGAGCAGGACGTGCAGGTCGAGCATCGTCTCGGGTTCGAGGCCGTGGCCGTCGAGGGCGGCGAGCGCCCACTCCGCGTGGACCATCAGGGCCGGTGCCATCAACGGGCGGGTGAGGGAGCCGACTTGGGCCAGCCAGGGATGCCGGCGGTGGATCCGCCAGAGCGTGCGCGCGCCGAGTTCCAGGCGGGCCCGCCACCCGTCCGGCGGCACCGCCGGGTACGTCTCCTCGGCGTACGCGGCGTCCGCCATCAGCAGGATCAGGTCGTCCTTGCCGGTGACGTACCGGTACGGCGACATCGCGGCGACACCGAGCCTGGCCGCGACGCTGCGCATCGACACCGCGCCCAGGCCCTCGCCGTCGGCGATGTCCACGGCGGCGCGGACGATCCGTTCGC
>NZ_JBFBDY010000815.1:0-2474 GCF_040683475.1 Kitasatospora sp. NPDC093558
GGCCGGGCGCCCGCGTTGTCGGGGATGCGGGCGTCGTCGACGTTGACGGCGACGCGCTCGACGGTGACGTCCGGGCGGCCGGCCGCCTGGCCGAGGCAGACCACCAGGTCCGGGGCGCACTCGCGCACCGCGGCGCGCAGTTCCTCGGCCGCCCGCCCGAAGACGCAGCTCAGGCGGGCGGCGGTGACCAGCAGCCCCTCGGGCGGGTTGTCGGCGACCAGGCGGGCGACCTCCCAGGACGGGTTGACGTCGGCGCCGTCGAAGGGTTCGAAGCCGGTGAGCAGGACCCTGGTCATGGGCGGCCTTTCTGAAGGCGAACGGGGTGGATCAGAACGCGAAGAGCGACATGATGGCGATGTTGCACACCAGCAGCGCGCCCGCGGTGGGAATCTGGGCCTTGATCGGCCCGTACTGGTCCTTGAGTTCGAGCAGCGCCGCCGGGACGAGGTTGAAGTTGGCGGCCATCGGGGTCACGAGCGTGCCGCAGAAGCCGGCCAGCATGCCCACGGCCAGGACGACGCCCGGATTGCCGTGCAGCTGGGTGATGAGGATCGGCCAGCCGATCGCGGCGGTCATCACCGGGAAGGCGGCGAACGCGTTGCCCATGATGATCGTGAACAGGGCCATGCCCAGGCAGTAGACCGCCACCGCCGCGTACGTGCTGCCCTCCGGCAGGAAATGGGTGGTGATCTTGCCGACCTGCTTGCCGACGCCTGCGGCCTGGAAGATCGAGCCGAGCACCGCCAGCAGCTGGGGCAGCAGCAGCGCCCAGCCCATCGCCTCCAGCAGCCCGCGCCCGGAGTGCAGGGCGACGACGGGGTTGCGCTCACGGGTGAGCAGCAGCGCGATACCGAGCGCGACGAGCGAGCCGATGCCGAGCCCGAGGAGCGTCTCGCTGCCGGTCTGGAGCAGTGAACTGCCGCCCAGGTGAACGCCCTTGAGGAGCGTGCCGCAGGCGAGTGCCACCAGCGGCAGGGCGAGCGCGGGGATGAACAGCTTGCTGCCCAGGCGCGCGGCGGAGGCGGCCCGCTGCTCGGGGGCGGCGGCCGTGGAGGTGCCGCGGCCGGTGAGCCCGAAGCCAGCCAGGCAGATCATCGCGAGGACGGCGGCGCCCAGCGGGGCCGCGGGCGCGCTCTTGTCGGCGACCCAGCTGCCGTAGACGAAGCTCGCGCCGAGCAGTCCCCAGAAGGCGGCGCTGCCGTGGCGCTTGGGGTTGGTGCGGTCCACGGCCATCTGCGCGGCCATCGCGAGGAAGACGGCACCGACCAGCCAGTACAGCCACTCGACCTTGATCACTTCGTCTTCTCCTCGACACGGGTGGCGACGGCGGGGGCGCCCTGGAGGTCCCGGGCGAGGGTGGCGTCCAGGCGCAGCAGGCGGGCGCCGTGGATGAGGGTGGCGCAGAGCGCGGTGGGGATGGCCCACAGGGCGAGCTGCACCGGCTCGAGGTCGGTGTGGTAGGTCGCGTTGACGAAGCCGGTGATCAGGAGGATCGAGCCGACGGCGAGGAAGCAGTCCTCGCCGAAGAACAGGCCGACGGTGTCGGCGCTGGCGGCGAAGGAGCGCAGGCGTTCGCGGGCCCGTTCGGTCAGGGTGCCGTGGCGGCGTTCGGCGGCGGCCTCGGCCATCGGCGCGATCATCGGGCGCACCGCCTGGGCGGGTCCGCCGAGGCCGGTGAGGCCGAGGGCGGCGGCGAGCTGGCGGACCACCAGGTAGACGGCGAGCAGGCGCCCGGCGCTGACCCTGGCGAGCTTGTTCATCAGGGTGCGGGCCTGTTCCTGCAGGCCGTGGCGCTCCAGGAGGCCGATCACGGGCAGGGTGACGGCGAAGAGGGTCACCGAGCGGCTGGAGGCGAAGCCGGTGCCGAAGGCCTCCAGGACCTTCACCGGGCTCATCCCGCCCAGCAGTCCGGTGACGACGCCGGCGGCGCCGACGACGAGGAGCGGATTTCGCCGGGTGGCGAACCCGGCCACCACGACGAGGATGCCGAGCAGAACGATCATGTTCCTGACCGCCTTTCAGAGGGGCCTCCGCCCCTGTGGGTGGCCGTCTGGGACGCCACGGGCGGAGGAGGTCCCGGCCGGGTGGGCCGCGACCGTGCGGGGGTTGCCGCGAGGCTAGGGGATTGTGGAACAATCCGACAAGAGCTCAGGAGGTGGAAGATGACCGGGGTTTTCGACGCGCTCACCGCCGACCGCGGCCGGATCGAACGCGCCAGCGCCGCCCAGCGCGTGGCCGACGTGCTGCGCGACCACATCACCGAGGGCCGGCTCGCCCCCGGCACCCGGCTGTCGGAGGAGGCGCTCGGCGACGCGCTCGCCGTCTCGCGCAACACGCTGCGCGAGGCGTTCCGGCTGCTGGCCGACCAGCGACTGGTCGTGCACGAGCTGAACCGCGGCGTGTTCGTACGGATCCTCAACCCGGCCGACGTCGCCGACATCTACACGCTGCGCCTGGCCCTGGAAACGGCCGGC
>NZ_JBFBDY010000816.1:0-2472 GCF_040683475.1 Kitasatospora sp. NPDC093558
CGGCTCGGGACTCGACCAGCAGTCCCTCGCCGCGATCGGCCGGGCCGCCGCCGAGCACCGGCTGGCGGCGGAGGAGGTAGACCCGACGGAGGTGCCGGGCGTCTGCGCGCTCGACAACGACCGCCCGCTGCACGCCCTGCACCTGCCCGACGAGGCGTTCCTGGACGCCCGCCGCTGGCTGGAGACGCTCGACGCGGCACTCGCCGCACTGCCGAACGCCTTCCCCCTCCCCGCCGGCCGGCTGCTCCCCCACCGCGACGGCTACGCCCTGGAGACCCCGGAGACGCGGGCCACCGCACCCGTCATGGTGCTGGCCACCGGCGCCTGGACGACGCGGCTCGTCGAGGAGCTGGACCCGGACCTCGCGCTGCTGCCCGTCGTCTGCGCGGAGGGCACCGCCGTCACCCTCACCGCCCCCGCCGCGCTGCCCGCCGTCCTGCGTACCCCGAACCGGGCCTACGCGTGCGGCCTGCACGCCGTCCCCCAGGCCGACGGCACGTGGTACGTCGGCGCGAGCGCCAACCCCGCCCTCGCCCCGGGCACCCACCCGACCCCGGGCGCGCTGCGGTTCCTCCTCGACGCGGCCCTCGGCCAGCTCCACCACGGCCTGGCCAACGCCCGGTTGCTGCAGGTCCACCACGGCAACCGGCCCATCGGCCTGGACGGCCACCCCTTGATCGGCCCGACCGGTCGGCCCGGCCTGTGGACGGTCACCGGCACCCACCGCGACGGCCTGCACGCCTCCCCGCTGATCGCCGAGGAACTCGCCGCCGAGATCCTCGGCACCCCACCCGGCCGCTGGCTCACCCCGTGGCGCCCCGACCGCACCCCGATCGCCGACTGGACCCTCGACCAAGCCGTCGCCGAAGCCGCGACCCACCACCACGCACTGACCGCCGAATCCCGCATGCGCCCACCCCTGACCGGCAGTTGGCCCCAAGCCCTCGCCGAGGCCCACCACCAGCAGATCGCCGCCGCCTACCGCCGCCTGCCCGACGGCTTCGTCCTGCCCCCGGAGCTCGCCCCGCTCGCGTACGAGCACGGCCCCGCCCTCGCCAAGCTCCTCGCGAGGTCGGCCGTCGTGCGGTGAAGCAGCGGAGTCAGTTCTCCAGGGCGCGGGCGATGGGGAGGGTGTCGGAGGTCTGGCGGAGTTGGGTGATCCGGCCGGCGTGGAGGGTGAAGAAGTGGGCGAAGCGTGAGGTGACCTGCCGGCCCTTCGTGGTGGTGCCGAGGTAGCGGCCGAGAACGATGACCTGGTCGCCGTCCTCGTAGAAGGCGTCGCCGATGCACTGGAACTCGCTGAAGTCGGCGAGGAAGGGGAAGAAGTCGCCGACGATGCGGTCCAGGCCGTCGTAGACGCCGCCGTTGGGGAAGCCCTCCGTCACGTCCCAGCGGGCGTCCTCGGCCACGCAGGAGCGGATGACGTCGAGGTCGCCCCGGGCGTCGTAGAAGCGGCGTACGACGTCGATCTGCGGGGAGTCGGACATCGTGAGGGTTCCTCTCGTGCGATGGGCACTCGGACAGAGCGAAGCTGACGGCTGTGCGACGGACGTTACTCCGTCGGCCCGCCGGCCGAACCGATTCATGGGAAGTGGTCACCGCCGGTCGGCGGCCTCCGGGAGCAGCGCCAGCAGGCTGCGCCGGGCGACGTCCACGTGCTCGGCGGCGAGCCGGTCGAGGACGTCCTCGGCGGCGCCCGCGCGGAGCAGCCGGGCGAGTTCGCGGTGTTCGTCGGCGACCAGCGCGCGGTACCGGCCGCGGGCGAGCGTCACCCGTTGCAGTTGGAAGAGGAACACCTGCGACCGTACGGCCTGCCAGGCCTCGGTGAGGCGGCGGTTGCCGGCGGCGTCGTAGATCCGGTCGTGGAAGGCCATGTCGAGGGCGAGCAGGCGGGGAACGCCGGCTCCGGCGGCGAGTTCGGCGGCCATCTCGTCGACGAGCCGGTCGAGTTCGTCGAGTTGCCGCGGCGTCGCGCGCTGCATCGCGGTGACGGCGGCCAGGCGGTCGAGGGCGGCGCGGACGCGGTAGACCTCCTCGACGTCGGCGGCCGTCGCCTCGACGACGGTGGTCGGGCGGTGCCAGCCGGTGCGGATCAGCCCCTCGCGCTGGAGCCGGGCGAGGCCTTCACGGACGGCGCCGCGGCTCACGCCCAGCGATTCGGCGAGTTCGACCTCCCGCAGCGGGGCGCCGGGCGCGAAGCGTCCGCCGAAGATCGCGTCGCGGACCGAGTCCGCGACCTCGTCGGCGAGCCCGCGCCGGGCCGCCTTCCGCAGGGCTTCTTCCGTCATGTTCGAATGTTGACATCACGACATGACGCGGATCAAGGTGGGGACATGACCCGTCCTGCCCGTCATCTCTCCCTCCCGGCCGACGACCTCGCCAGGGACCGCGCGTCCAGGGGCGTCCTCGTCACCGGCGCCTCCCGGGGCATCGGCCGGGCCGTCGCCCACGCCTTCGCCGCCCGCGGCGACC
>NZ_JBFBDY010000817.1:0-2468 GCF_040683475.1 Kitasatospora sp. NPDC093558
CAGCGCGGCCGTCCCGCGCAAGCTCGGCTACCGGCTGGAGCGGATCGCCGACGCCGCCGTCCGGGCCCCGGCGGAGACCGGACGGCAGCAGGTGTGGGTCAAGGAGCGGTAGGACCCTGCGGGACGCTCGGCAGCGCCCGCCCGTTCAGTAGCGCCCGTTCAGTACCGCCCGTTCAGTACCGCCCGCCGGTCGCCGACGGGATCGCGTCCAGCTCGGCGAGGTCGGCCGCCGAGAGCACGACGTCCGCCGCGCCGGCGTTGTCCACCAGGTAGCGCGGGGTGCGGGTGCCCGGGATGGGGAAGACGTACCGGCCCTGCGCCAGCGTCCAGGCCAGCGCCACCTGCGCGGGCGTCGCGCCGATCCGCTCGGCGACCTCCCGCACCTTCGCGACCAGCGCCAGGTTCGCCTTGAGCGCGTCCTGCTGGAAGCGCGGCAGCCGGCGGCGGAAGTCGTCGGCGGGCAGCTCGTCGAAGGAGGAGATGCTGCCGGTCAGGAAGCCGCGGCCGAGCGGCGAGAACGGCAGGAACGCGATGCCCTGATCCTCGGTGTACGGCAGGACGTCGGCCAGCACGTCCCTGGTCCAGAGGGAGAGTTCGGACTGCACGGAGGCCACCGGGTGCACCGATTGCGCGCGCCGGATCTCCTCGACGGTCACCTCGGACAGGCCGATCCGGCGTGCCTTGCCGGCCTGGACGACCTCGGCGAGGGCGCCCCAGGTCTCCTCGATCGGGACGTCCGGGTCGACCCGGTGCAGCTGGTAGAGGTCGACGTGGTCGGTGCCGAGGCGGCGCAGGCTCTCGTCGATCGAGCGGCGCACGTGCTCGGGGCGCCCGTTGCGCTCGCCCTGGCCGCTGCCGCCCGGGACGATGCCCACCTTGGTGGCGAGGAAGGCGCGCTCGCGGTACGGGCCGGCGAGGGCGGCGCCGACGACCTCCTCGTTGGTGTAGGGCCCGTACATGTCGGCGGTGTCGATCAGGGTGACGCCGAGGTCCAGCGCCTGGCGGATCACCTGGACGGACTTCTCGTCGTCGCGGTTCTGCACGTCGTAGGCGTGGGTCATCCCCATGCAGCCGAGGCCGAGGACGCCGGTCTCCGGGCCGTTGAGTCCGAACGGGGCGGTGCGCATGACGGTTCTCCGATCTGGTGGCTCAGCCCTGACGGCTCAGCCCTGATGGGGCTCAGTCCTGACGGCTCAGCGGGTCGACGGAGAACAGCCTCCACCTTGGAGTGCACTCAAGGTCAAGCACCTTCCGGATCACGAACGGGCCGATTGTCCGGTCATCAGCCCGCCGCCCGGGCGCGTCCGGGGCGCGCGTCGATCACTTCACCACCAGGCCGGACGGGCCCGGCTGTCGGCCTTCGGCGTTCGCCCGCGGAGCGTTCACCGCGTGAGCACAGGTGACGCCCGGCCAAACCGGCGCACGGAAGCCGATCATCGAGACCCCCTCGCCACCGGGCGCCGCCCGTCCGGTCTTGGCAGGGCACGGCGGCGCGATCGACGCTCGGTGCGCGGCTGATCACCGTACGCATCCGATCATCGGTCGGTCGCACGGACCGGCCGTTTCCACGTACCGCTTGCCGTAACCGTAAGGAGCCGACCATGTCGTTCACCCGCACCCGCACCCGCACCCGCACCCGCACGGCCGTCGCCGCCGCCGTCCTCGTCGCCGCCTCCACCGCGTTCGCCGCCCCGGCGCACGGCGTCGGCGCGCAGCACCGCGCCGCCAGCCGCTTCGACGACGGGAGCTTCGAGTCGCCCAAGGCCCCGGCGAACGGCTTCACCGACCTCACCGCGGGCCAGACCGTCGGCCCGTGGCGGATCACGGCCGGCAGCGTCGACCTGATCGGCGCGGGCTACTGGCAGGCCGCCGAGGGCGACCAGTCGCTGGACCTCAACGGCACCGACAGCGGCACCATCGCCCAGACCTTCACCACCGTCCCCGGCACCACCTACTCGGTGACGTACGCACTGGCGGGCAACCCCGACGGCGGTCCGGCGCTGCGGACCGGGCGGGCGCTGATCGACGGCCAGGACTTCCAGGACTTCTCCTTCGACGTCACCGGCAAGACGAGGGCCGCGATGGGCTACGTGGGACGGCAGTTCAGCTTCGTCGCGCACAACCCGACCACCACGCTGGGCTTCCGGAGCACGGTGGCGGGCGCGTTCGGGCCGGTGCTCGACGACGTCCAGGTGAAGGAGTGCAAGCCCTGCTGCAACTGATCCGCCCGGCGCCGGGCCGCCCGACACCAGGCCATCCGACGCTGGGCCGTCCGACACCGGGCCGTCCGACGCCGCCTCCTTAATCCCGCCCTAAAACCTCCTCTCGGCGGGCCCCCGGGGCCGGGGAAGTGCTTGACGTGCACAGCTGGTCTAGTCCAGTTTGAACCTCAGCACCCCACGCAGCTCCCCCGCACCGGACCACACCCCCAGTCGGCCGCCCGTCCGCGCCCCCACCTGCGCGCGCGG
>NZ_JBFBDY010000818.1:0-2463 GCF_040683475.1 Kitasatospora sp. NPDC093558
TCGCCCCTCACAGGATTGTGAGGGGCGATCCGCGTTTTTGCTGGTCAGGCGGGGTTTGAGGGGTGGGGCGGGTTCAGGGGTTGTGGCTGTGGCGTTTGGGGGTCCAGTCGTGGGGGTTGTTGGGGGTTCGGCGATTGGTGGGGCGCCTTCGGGCGGGCTGGGTGGCGCTTTGGAGGGTGTCGAGCCAGGCGGCGAGCTTGCGGTGGTTGGCGTGGGCGAGCTGGAAGGCGAGGAGGATCGACTGGGCGGCGATTCCGCGGACGCGGCGGGTGCGGGAGCGCTCGAGGGCTTCGTGGTCCTTGGCGTACTGGTTGAAGTGCTCGACACGATTTCGGAGGTGGAAGTACAGGCGGACCCAGTCGGGGCGGGCGTGTTCGAGTTCCTGCCAGAACCGGATGCCGGTGTCGCGGTGGAAGGTGAGGGACTCGCGCACGCAGACCTCGGGGTGGCCGCCGGGGGTGGGGGCGGGGTCGACGGGGATCAGGCGGGGGTCGCGGCCCAGGCTGCGGGGTTTGACGGGGCAGGCGGCGGTGGGGTGGGTGCCGGCTGCCGGGCACAGCAGGCGGCGAGCGCCACGCGCATCGGGAGCGGCTTTAGGGCGCAGGCGGTAGGCGGGGCGGGCGTCGACGCGGTGGCGCCAGGTGGTGCGGTCGATCTTTTGGGCGAGGTAGTCGGCGGTAGCGGTGATGAGGGGCTTCGGGATGTGGGGGCAGTACCAGGTACCGTCGACGAGGAGGGCTCCGGCGTGGGTGCCCTGGATGCCGAGCTGGTCGCGCCGGTAGTCCCAGATCGGCTGGTAGCCAAGGTCGTGGACGGGGATGTGGAAGGTCACGGGCTGGGAACTGCTGTAGGCGCGGTCGGCGGCGAGCCGGCCGGGCCGGTAGCGGCGCCGGGCCATGTCCTTGAGGGCGGTGAGGGCGTTGCCGGCGGGGTCGTGTCCGGGCTTGTGGACGGTGAAGGCCAGCGCGAGTGCAGGCAAGCGGAGTTCAGGCGGTAGGTCACTGGCGGGGGTGGTGTCGCCCAGGACGGCGAGGGTGGTCTCGTAGCCGAACAGGGAGCGGCGGCTCTTCTTCGCCTTGCGGCCGTCGGTCGTGTCGCTCGGGTCGCGGTGGTTGCCGTCACGGACGTACCAGGCGGCGTCGGGGTCGGTGGCGGTGTGTTCGGTGCCGGGGTGGACACCGGCGGAGAAGGTGCGTACGGGTGTGGCGTCGACGGCGACCGCGCCCTCCCAGTATTCGTCGATGAGTGGCCGGGCTGGGGCGAGGGAGGCTTCGAGGATGCGGTTGGTGACCTCTACGAGCAGCGCTCGCCTCCGGTCGAGGTCGCTCTGGTCGGCGCCGGCTTCGAGGGCGGCCGCGTCGGTGCGCTTGATGCGGCGTTTGGGTAGCGGGGAGGGGTCCATGACGCGCTCGACGGCGTGGAAGGCGCGCCGCACGGCCAGGTAGGCGGCCTCGAACCCGTCGACGTCGTCCGGCCATGCAGGAAGGGCGAGTTGAGTGCGGATGGATGCGGGCAGCTGCTGGGCGAGGAGGTCGGCGACGTCCGCGAGGACGACGCGGCCCTGGGCGCGCCAGGACGCCAGGGTCATGCCCACGAACAGGGCCTGGATGGTGACCGTGCGCGGCCGTCCGGCAGGTGACTTGCGGTGGGCGTCCAGTGCGTGGGTGATCAGGGGGAGGACGCCGGAGCGGTCGACGAACTGGCGGGCCCGAGTGGCCTCGGCGCGCGTGACCGGCTTGCGGCGCTCGCGCAGCGTGTGGATCCAGGCCGCTGGGAGCTCGGAGTGGGGGATGCGGCGGGCGGGGCGGGGGCGGGTCACGGCATCTCCCTGAGGATCGTGTGGGCGGCGTCGGGGCCTGCGGGCTGCAGGTAGGGCAGGAAGCGGGACAGGGCGTGCAGGGAGACGAGGCCGGCGGCGGCCAGCAGGACCGGCAGCGGGATGGGCACGTTCATCCGCTCGACGAGCCAGGTGGCGCGGCATCGGCCCATGACCAGGCGCGGGACCCGGCGGTCGGGGGCTGCGCGGGCGGTGAAGCCGGTGGCAACAGGTTGACCGGTGTCGCTGCTGGTGGAGCTCAGCGGCCTCGGCGCACCGGTGCTTCCAGGGCCGCACTGGTGTGTCCCGAAGCAAGAAGCAGGCTGCTGGCGGTGGAGAGGGTGAAGACACCGCACGTGCGGGTTAGCTGGTCGAAGGGGACCTGCGCCACGCCTCAGCTTGACTCTGTCGGGGATCTTGGATGATCGGGCTCAAGTGCCAAGGGTTCGCCAGGACTTCGGCCGAGGGATGTCGTTCTCGTCCAGGAAGGTCTGGAAGGCGGTCGGCGGTCTTGGTGACGGGGCTTCATCGGTGACTGGCCGGCCGCTGAGTCGTTCGATGTTGACGGCGATGGCTGTGAGTACATGCTGCAGGTGGGCTTTCGGCTGGCCTCGGTAGCGGCAGCGGCGCATGCCGTGTCCGTGGGC
>NZ_JBFBDY010000819.1:0-2460 GCF_040683475.1 Kitasatospora sp. NPDC093558
CTTCGGCGAGTTCGGCGGCCTGGGCGGCGCGGTCGTGGCGGGCGAGCACGGCGACGGCTTCGGCGGGTGCGTTGAGCAGGTCGGCGTGGACGAAGGCGGCCTCGTCGATCCGGCCTTCGTCTTCGAGGGCGCGGGCGGCTTCGCGGTAGAGGCCGGTGAGGTACTGGTGGACGGTCGGGCCGCTGAGGGGGCTGGCGACAAGCGGCCCGTCGGCGGGTCGCGGGGTCGGCTTGAGGGCGCCGGTGAACCGGCGGGGCAGGCGGCGGCCGAACCAGACCGGCTGTTCGCGGGAGCCGGCGGCGGTGAGCCGGATGGCGTCGCGCAGGGCGTCCTCCCAACGGCGCTGCTGGAAGGCCCGGGTGAGGTCGCGGACGTAGCGGAGGTGGCGGCGGTGCAGCGCGGTGGAGGTGGACGGGGTACGGCGGGCGCCGCGCGGCTTGGCGGCACCGCGTCCGGCCATCCCCTGGGTGGCGCGCGGCTTGGCCGCACCGCGTCCGGCCGTCCAGTGGGTGGCGCCGGCTGCCCGCGCCCGGCGCCGGTCGTTCAGCACGAAGGCCAGAATGACGGCGGCGGCGCTGCCGAGGGCGAGCAGGAACGCCCCGAGGTCGAAGCCGGCGCGGGCGATCAGGCCCGAGAAGGCGACGGCGAAGATCACGGCGGAGATCACGGCGACGACGAATACCGCGACGGCGCCGGCCCTTGTTTCCTTGGGACGGTCCCGGCCTGGAGCCGTGCGGCGGCGGGCGCGGTCGGTCAGCCCGGGGATCCGGGCAGCGGCACGGAGATCCACGGCGGGCGCCTGCGGGGCGTCCTCCCGAACGGGCTCCGTCACGACCGGGGCGCCGACCGCGCCGAGGCGGTGAAGGGTGAGACCGGACAGATCGAGCCAGTCGGCCGGGTTCAATTCGGGTAGGGAATTGAGTATATGACGCTCGATCACATTTCCTGCGAGGAGGACGAGTTCACCGGTGGCGCACGACTCATCGCCTCGCGCACTGACGGCGACCAGTCCGCCGCCGATCGCGCGTACCGGTTCCCCCGGGGCCGCGTCGACGTGAACCGTCTTCGGCTCGGCGAGCGTGAACAGCCAGCGACCGTCCGGCAGTTCGCGCAGTCGGGCACCGGGGCTCCAGGCGGCGAGGACGCGGTCGGCGGCCTCGGCCGCACCGATCACGGGCACGTTGAGCACGAAGCCGGCGGCGTGGATGACAGGACTCATTCGGCGTTCTCGATCGAGAGGAGGGACTTGCCGGTCACGGCGTTCCCCGTCACCAGCCGGCCCGGCCGGGGCTCGGCGGCGATCACCGGCCAGAGCGGGTGGACGGCGGGCACCGCGGGGGCGCCGGAGAAACCGGTGAGCGTCCGGACGAGGCCTTCACGGACGCTCCGAACGAGGTGGGCGTCGCGGGTGCACGTGATGAACACGGGTGCGCCGGCCTCGTCCTCGACGATCGCGATCACCTCACCGCCGCCGGGGAGTTCGAGGTAGCGGCGCTCTCCATTCCGGGTACGGATGTCCCACCCGAAGCCGTCCTCGGACCACGCGAGCAGGCCCGCGCCGTGCACGACGTGCTCGCACTCCGCCACGCCGGGCGGGAGCTCGCCGTCGAACAGCCGAGGCTCGCGGGCCCGGACGAAGGGCCCGCCGTCGGCGGTCGACACCACCGGTCCGTCCAGCGTGACCCGGCCGCCGGGCGCGATCCGCCGCCAGTGCCCGGCGATCGGGACGACGAGGTCGTCGCCGTCGCGCACGAGCGGCAGGACGGGCTGGTGCGCGAGCGCGGGGAGCTCCTCGTGGTCGATCCCGACGTCGGCCAGGTCGACGTCGTAGCGGTCGGGTTCGCCGAAGCGGCTGCCGCTGACGTAGAGGCGGAGGCGGTTCTGCTCGGCGTAGAGAGCGAGCAGGCGCCGGCCGGTCCGTCCGGCGGCGACCGCTTGTCCGCGCAGCTCGTGCCGGCGCGGCCGGACCCTTCCCGCGAAGTGCGACGTGCCCGGCGACAGCCGGACCGCGAGCAGCACGGAGGCGTCCCGGCCGCGCGCGAGCAGCGTCGGGGAGTCCGTGGTGAACGCGGGCAGCGCACCGGTGCCGGCGGGCAGCGGCGCGAACACCACGCCCGCCCGGCGGAATTCATTACCGCGCAGCGCCCGAACCGCGATATCGCTTGCGGGCAGCGGGAGTTCGGCCGCCGGGCCACCGTCCACCCGGATGGCGACCCGGGTGACACCGTCGGCGGTCCAGCCGGTCTCTGCAGTGGCCAACACGCCTTTGCGTGCGGGAAGTTGCTCGGCAAGGCGCGGCGAGGCCAGCAGCCAGGCGCGGTCGCCGTCGACCAGTGCCTCCTCGGCGCGGCGGACGTCCTCGGGCGTCGGCTCGGCGCGCCGACGGGCGGCGAGCCAGCGCGGCAACACCTCGCCGAGGTCACCGCCCAGCAGGCTTCCGGACGGGTCGCCGAGGACACC
>NZ_JBFBDY010000820.1:0-2457 GCF_040683475.1 Kitasatospora sp. NPDC093558
GGGCCGTGCTGCTGGTCGGGGCGGCGCTGCTCAGGAACGGCACCGAGCCCGCCCTCCCCGACCTCCCGGTCGAGGGCCTGGCACCCGCGCCGGCCGGTGAGGTCTTCCTCGCCTGCGAGGGCGTCCCCGGTGTCCCGGAGGACTTCCCGGTGATCAGCCACGGCTCCCGGCTGACCGCCCAGGCGCTGCCCGGCTCGGACGTCCTGGCCCGGGTCGTGGCGCCCTACTTCCCGCGCTCCTGGGACCGCTTCTGCGGCCACTCCTACACTCCCCCGGCCGACCCCACCGACGAGGTGGCCGTCGTCGTCGGCGACGGCGTGGCCGCGGTGACCGTGCCACTGCTGGAGGCCTTCCACGAGCACGGCCTCGAAACGTACCGTCAGCTGCTCGGCGCCGCCCTGGACCGGCTCCTGCCGGACCCGCTCGTCCGCGCCGGCGGTCCGGTCCACCTGGAGACCACCGTGCAGCGCACCGCCGCGGGCACCGTGGTGCACCTGGTCAGCTTCGTCCCGTCCCGGGAGACCCCGGAGCTCGACCTGGTGCACGACCCGTTCCCGCTGGTCGACGTGCCCGTCGCCGTCCGGCTCGCCGCCGCGCCGCGCTCGGTGCGGCTCCAGCCCGCCGGGCGGGAGTTGGCCTGGGAGCACGACGGCGAGTACGTCCACGTGCGGGTCACCACCGGGGACGGCCACGCGATGATCGTGGTCGAGCACGACTGACAGTGATGATGTTCGTGGTGATGTTGCCGGTGGGTCTGACCCATCGACTGACTGACGCTTCGGCTGTCCTGTTTCGGATTTGTCGGCTCATCGGCGGCATCACCACGCACGCGGCCGGACGGGCGCTTGTGACTTCATAGGAGTCAGCCGTTCACCTGCGGATGACGCCTCGCGAGCGTGAAAATCGGTGCGGGGGCCGTCCGCTGACGCCGCATGATGTTTGGGCTTCGAGTCCGTATAGGAGTCTGGTGAGGGGGCCGTCCGAGGGACCACGCACTGTCGCCTTGAGCACGCCGTTCAGCTTCTCCGCCTCCCTCGGGCTCCCCGGATGGCCCCCGCCCTGGAGCACGACAGCAAGGGAGGACGACCGTGGAGGAGACGAGAGAAGACCAGGCCGACGGGGCGGTGGCCCGGGTCGCGGCGATCGACATCGCGAAGGCATCCGGGGTGGTCTGCATGCGGCTGCCGCACGAGGAGCGCGAGGGCCGGCGGGTTCAGCAGGTCTGGACAGTTGCCTCGACCACCAACGCGGTCCTGGAGCTCGGTGACCGCCTGCTCTGCCAAGGCATTCAGCGGGTGGTGATGGAGGCGACCGGCAACTACTGGAAGCCGTTCTTCTACCTTCTGGAGGCCCGCGGCCTGGAGTGCTGGCTGGTCAACGCCCGCGAGGTGAAGAACGTCCCGGGACGCCCGAAGACCGACAAGCTCGACGCGGTCTGGCTGGCCAAGCTCGCCGAGCGCGGCATGGTCCGCGCCTCGTTCGTCCCGCCGAAGCCGGTGCGCCAACTGCGGGACCTCACCCGCACCCGCATCGCGTTCACCCAGGACCGCACCCGTCACAAGCACCGCGTCGAGAAGGCCCTCGAAGACGCCCAGATCAAGCTCTCCAGCGTGGTATCCGACCTCTTCGGAGTCTCCGGCCGGGCGATGCTCGACGCCCTGGTCGCCGGCGAGCGCAACCCGCGTGCGCTCGCGGAGCTGGCCAGAGGCAGCCTGGTCAACAAGCGCGATGCCCTCGTCGAGGCACTGACCGGCCAGTTCGAGGACCACCACAGCCGTCTCCTGCGGATCCTGCTGGACACCGTCGACCACTTCACCCGGCAGATCTCCGAACTCGACCGGCACATCACCGACCTTCTCAGCGAACTGGCCGGCCCGGCCGCCACTGCCGAGCACAACGGCTCGCCGACCACCGCCGCCGGACGCCCCGGGCCCGAGCTGATCGAGCGCCTCGACGCCATCCCCGGAGTCGGAGCGGCCACCGCGCAGATCATCCTCGCCGAGATCGGCCTGGACATGAGCCGCTTCCCCAGCCCGGAACACCTGGTCTCCTGGGCCAAGCTCTGCCCCCGGACCATCCAGTCCGGCACAAAGAACACCACCGGCCCGGCCGGCCGGGGCAATCCCTGGCTCAAAGGCGCCCTGGGCGAAGCGGCCAACGCCGCCGCCCGCACGGACACCTTCCTCGGCTCGCGCTACCGCCGGATCGTCAAACGCCGGGGCCACGCCAAGGCTCTGGTCGCCGTCGCCCGCTCGATCCTCGTCATAGCCTGGCACCTGATCAACGACCCCGACGCCCGCTACCAGGACCTCGGCGCGAACTGGCACCAACGCCCCCTGAACAGCGCCCGCAAGACCCGCGACCTCGTCCGCCAGCTCCAGGCCCTCGGCCACCAGGTCACCCTCGCGCCCACGGCGGCCTGACCCCACCCGCTGCACGCTCACGACCGTCCGTTCC
>NZ_JBFBDY010000821.1:0-2455 GCF_040683475.1 Kitasatospora sp. NPDC093558
GCCGCGTCGTGCGGGGGCCGCTGGGGAGCACACCCCCCCGGGCCTGCGCCCGGGGGGGCGGGTGCGCCCCCCGCGGCCCCGCACCGGGGGGCGGGGGGGGGGCCCGCCGCGGGGGCGCGGCCCCGCCCGCATATGGACTGCCCAACTCCGTTACAAGGGTGCCGCGTTGTGGCCTCGTACACCTGGCCGACCGGATCCGGCCATGTCCGGCTGGCCGAATGGTACGCACCGGAGCCATCCGGGCCCCAGCGCCATTCGACGCCCTCGCGCCGCCCCTCGGCGGCTCGCACCCACCGGAGGTCCCCGCCATGAGAATCCGCGAACCCGACCCGAGAGGCCGAGGGCGGTGGCGCCGGCGACTGCCGGCCCTGGCGCTCGTCTGGGCCGTGGTGGCGGCACTCGCGGTGGTCCCGGTGGGGCTGGGGGCGGTGCCGGAGGCGCGGGCGGACTCCGCGAAGACGGTGCAGGGCCCGAAGGTCTGGATCCCGGAGAAGAAGCAGTACGGGCCCGAGGGCAGCGTGACGGTCTCCCAGTCGGAGAACCTGACCAACCAGGTGCTGCAGGTCTCGTGGAGCGGGTTCACACCGACCCGGACCACGACCGGCCAGCCGGTGACCAAGGCGGTCAAGGAGTCCGAGGACATCGTCTACCCGGTGCGGATCTACCAGTGCAAGGGCGAGCAGCCCCTCATCACGGACTGCTACGGGAGCACGCTCTACGGAGGGGAGTCTTCGCTCGGCTTCGAGCAGAAGGCGCGCGCCTCCGGGCTGGAGGCACCCGAACTCCGGTCCAACATGGTGATCGCCGCGACCGGCCAGGACGGCTCCGGCGCGGCCTCCATCGAGGTCTGGAACAAGCAGCAGAGCGTGGGACTCGGGTGTGACGCGGCGAACCCCTGCTCCCTCGTGGTCGAACCGAACTACGGTGGCGATCCGGTCGACTTCTACCGGCTCCGCAAGGGCCAGGCGGACTGTGAAGACCACCGCATGGACACCGGCCAGCAGCTCTTCAAGGCCGCGACGGACGCCACCCTGCGCGGCGGCATCGAGAACTGGAAGACCAAGAACCGGAGCAGCGAGCAGTGCGCCTGGGGCCACCACGTGGTCGTCCCCCTGCACTTCGCCCCCACACCGGACGACTGCAAGGCGGCCGCCGCGGACCTCCGGGCCCAGGGCCTGGAGATGGCGAACCGCGCCATGCAGCAGTGGCGGTCCGGTCTGTGCCTGGGTGACTCCCCGATCACCGTCCAGTACGCCTCGGCCGGCGGCGAACCGCAGGCGCGGGCGGCGTTCCTCGGCGGGACCACCGATGTCGCGCTCACGGCCAGGCCGGACCAGTCGCCGCCGCCCCGCCCGTACGTCTACGCGCCGCTCACCACGACCGGCATCTCGGTGGTGTTCGCGATCGACGACAGGACGACCGGGCGCCAGATCCGCGACCTGCGGCTGAACGCCCGGCTGCTGGCCAAGCTCCTGACCCAGTCCTACGGCTCGCCGGGCATTCCGATCAAGTCGGTGGCGGGCAACCCGACGTGCCTGTTCAAGGACCCGGAGTTCACCAAGCTGAACCCGCAGACGGACGCGAACGGAATCCACTGGCCGACCGACTGCGGCGGGATCCTGACCATCTTCCCGTCCGTCGCCGGCGGCACCACCGACCTCACCTACCAGGTGACCTCGTGGATCGCGAGCGACCCCGAGGCGGCCCGCTTCCTCGACGGCGAGCCCGATCCCTGGGGCATGCGGATCGACACCTTCTACCTGCGGCCGCAGTTCCCCGGGTACCCCGTCGACAGCTTCCAGCCGCAGGACTTCACCGGCCCGGGCGAGTCGACGAAGGACGTGGACCTCGCGCACTGGAAGCAGTACGAGTGGAACCCCTCCCTGCTCGGCCTGAGCCGGGTGGCCCGCAACATCCTGGAGGGCAAGCCGACCTGCCAGCAGCCGAACTCCCAGGCGGACGGCCGGCACCTGGACTGCTCGGTCCAGGCCCCGGGCGAGCGGGCCCTGCTCGCCATCATGGACGCCGGCCAGGCCAAGGCGTTCTCGATGCCCGAGGCGGCCCTGCTCAACCCCGCCGGCGCGTTCGTCGCCCCCGAGCGGCCCGGCTTCCAGGCCGCCGTCGCCGACATGACGGTCGATGCCGCCACCGGCGTGCAGCAACTGCCGTACGGCGCCGCGGACACCGCGTACTCGCGGGACCAGAAGGCCTACCCGCTGACCACCGTGCAGTACGCGATGGTCCCGACCGGCGGTGTGCCGGAGGCCAAGGCCGGCGCGATCGCGAGGTTCCTCAGGTCGGTCACCGGCGGCGGCCAGGTGTACGGCATCGAGCCCGGCCAGCTCGCCCCCGGCTTCCTCGCCCTGAGCGGCGCGCAGCGCGCCCAGGCCCAGGACGCGGCCGCGCACGTGGCCGCCCAGGACGGCAAGCTGCCCGGGAACCAGGTCGCGCCGCC
>NZ_JBFBDY010000822.1:0-2450 GCF_040683475.1 Kitasatospora sp. NPDC093558
GCCGAACGCGGCGGCGCTGGCCCGCAGCCGGTCGAGCTGGTGCGCGCGGACGGCGGGCAGCGGCTCGCCCATCAGCTCGGCGGCGATCAGCTGGTCCAGCACCGGGGTGCCGACGTCGCTGTAGACGCGCTCGGAGGCCAGCCGGCGCACCAGCGCGGGAGCGGCCCGCACCCAGCCGATCCGCAGGCCGCCCCAGAGCAGCTTGCCCGCCGAGCCGACGGTGACGACCTGCGCGGCCCGGTCCAGGGCGGCCGTCGGACGCGGCAGCGGCGCGGAGGGCTCCACGCCCCAGGCGAGCTCGGCGGTGGTCTCGTCGACCAGGACGACCGTGCCCGCCGTCCGGGCGGCGGCGAGCAGCTCGCGGCGCTGCTCCTCGCCGATCAGCGCGCCGGTCGGGTTGTGGAAGTCGGGCAGCACGTAGGCGAGCCGGGGCGCGGCGCCGTGCAGCACCCGGCGCCACTCGGCGAGGTCCCAGCGCGGCCCGCGCAGCGGACCGTCCGGCCACGCGTACGGGACGGGCACCAGCCGGGCCTCGGCGAGCCGCAGGGCCTGGAGGGTGTGCGCGTAGCTGGGCGCCTCGACGGCGACGCGGTCGCCGCGGCCGATCAGCACCCGCTGGAGCAGGTGGAGGCCGCCCATCGCGCCGGTGGTGATCAGGATCTGGTCGGGGGTGGTCGGCAGGCCGCGCTCGGTGAAGCGGCGGGCGACGGCCTCGCGGAGCACCGGGACCCCGGTGGGGTAGTGGCCGTGCCCGGCGGCGTACCGGGGCAGCTGCTCGACGGCGCGGGCGGCGGCCTCGCCGAGGAAGGGCTGCGGGGCGGGCGGCGCGGCGACGCCGAGGTCCAGGGTGCGGTTCTGCTCGTCCGGCGGGACGGGGTGCAGGGCGTCGCTGGGCGGCGGGGCGCCCTCGGGCAGGGTGGTCCAGCTGCCGGAGCCGCGGCGGCTGCGGAGGTAGCCGTCGGTGCGCAGCGCCTCGTACGCGGTGGCGACGGTGGTGCGGCTGAGGTCCAGGGCGGTGGCGAGCTCGCGTTCGGCGGGCAGGCGGGCGCCGACCGGCAGGCGGCCCTCGGTGACCAGCAGCCGGATCTGGCCGGCGAGGGTGCGGTAGGCGGGCCGGCGGACGGTGTCCGGTGCGGGCAGCCGCGCGGTGGAGAGCAGCCGGGCGAGCGCCGGGGGAGTGACGGTGGTGTGCCAGTCGGCCATGGGTGATCAGTCCACTTGCTCGGGATTGGCCCTGGAGTGGGCCCGGTTGGCCCCTTCATCATGGCAGCGCGGCCGTCGAGGCCGCCATCGCCGGGGCCCGCTCCCGGGGTGTGGCACCACCGCAGGAGCACCATTGGCCACCACCGCGACCCCGACCCCCGTCCCGTCCGGGCGGACCCCGCTCGCCGTTCGCGTGTTCGGCGACACCCACGCCCTCGGCCGCCGCCTCCCGCAGCTCTTCGGCGGCCTCGCGCTGTACGGCGCGAGCATGGCGCTGATGCTCCGCTCCGGCCTCGGGCTCGACCCCTGGGACGTCCTGCACCAGGGCCTCCAGCGCGTGCTCGGACTGACCGTCGGGGCCTGGGTGACGATCTGCGGCGCCCTCGTCCTGCTGCTGTGGATCCCGCTGCGCCAGCGGCCCGGGCTCGGCACCGTCGCCAACGTGCTCGTGATCGGCGCCGCCATGGACCTCACCCTCGGGGTCGTCGACGGCGTCGGCGCGCTGCCCGCCCGGGTCGCCCTCATGACCACCGCGATCGTGCTCAACGGCCTGGCCAGTGGCCTCTACATCGGCGCCCGCCTCGGTCCGGGCCCACGCGACGGCCTGATGACCGGCCTGCACCGGCGCACCGGCCGCTCGCTGCGGCTCATCCGCACCGGCATCGAACTGACCGTGCTCACCGCCGGAGTCCTCCTCGGCGGCACCGCCGGGGTCGGCACCATCGCGTACGCGCTGGCCATCGGCCCGCTGGTGCAGTTCTTCCTGCCCTGGTGCACCGCGCCCGCCCCGGGGCAAACCTCCCGGAAGGGATGAACTTCCGGGCACGGAGTTGCCGCGCGGCGTTGCCGCTCGTCGCGCGCCGGGGGTGGAACCTCGTAAGGTCGTCTCCGTGTTGGACGAGATGCGGATACGGGATCTTGGGGTCATCGACGACGCGGTGGTCGAACTGGCCCCCGGCTTCACCGCCGTGACCGGTGAGACCGGCGCCGGAAAGACCATGGTGGTGACCAGCCTCGGCCTCCTGCTCGGCGGCCGGGCCGACCCGGGACTGGTGCGGGGCGGCACCGGGCGCGCCGTCGTCGAGGGCCGGCTCGAACTGCCCGCCGGCTCCCCGGCGGCGGCCCGCGCGATCGAGGCCGGGGCCGAACTGGACGACGGCGCCCTGCTGATCAGCCGCACCGTCTCCGCCGAGGGGCGCTCGCGGGCGCACGTCGGCGGCCGGGCGGTGCCGGTCGGGCTGCTCGCC
>NZ_JBFBDY010000823.1:0-2448 GCF_040683475.1 Kitasatospora sp. NPDC093558
GTTCGCCCGCCCCCGAACGCACGACACCGCCGGACCCAGGGAGGGCCCGGCGGTGTCAGGACTGCGCGAGTGTCAGGACTGCGCGCCGGTCAGGATCGCGCGCCGGTCAGACCTGCAACGGTCAGGCGCGGCGACCGCGCTTGCGGCGGGCGAAGACGACCGCACCCGCGCCGAGCGCCACGAGGGCCGCGGCCGCGGCGGCGATCGGCATGGTGTTGGAGGAGCCGGTGACGGCGAGGGCCGGGCCGCTCGTCGAGGCGCCGGCCGCGGCGGCGGTGGTCGCGGCGGCGGTGCCCGCGCCCGTGCTGCTGCTCGCGCCGGTGGACGGCGTGCCGGCGGCGGTGGAGGAGCCGTCGGTCGGCTGACCGGTCGGGGTGGTGCCGCCGGCGGGCTGGCCGGTGGCCGGGTCGAGGATCAGGGTCGCCGGCTGGGCGTTCTTGAAGTCGAACATGCCCTCGATGGAACCGGCGTGCTCGTCGAAGGAGAAGTCGCCGATGCGGCCGGTCTTCCAGTTGTCCTCGACGAAGCGCAGGACGGAGGTCTGGTCGGTCAGCGTGTGGTCCACGAAGTTGGACTTCGCGTACGGCGACAGCACCAGCAGCGGCAGGCGCGGGCCGAAGCCGCAGCGGTCGGCGTAGCCGCCCGCGCCGGCGTCCTTGCCGCACTGGCCGGCGCCGCTCAGGCCGTCGTTGGTCGCGTCGCGCGAGCCGTTCACGGGCTCGACGAACTTGTGGTCGTACCAGCCGTCCGAGTCGTCGTAGGCGATGACGACGGCGGTGGAGGCCCAGTCCTTGGACTTCTGCAGCTTGTTGACCGTGTCGACGACGAAGTGCTGCTCGTCCAGCGGGTCGGAGTAGCCGGCGTGGCCGTCCTGGTAGTTGGCCGCCTTGAGGTAGGAGACGGCGGGCAGGTTGCCGTGCTGGAGGGCCGCGTCGAAGTCGGTCAGGTCGTACTGGTGGTTGGCCTGGCCGTCGTGGCCGATCTCGTCCACGGTCTTCGGGGCCGCGTGGGTCGGGTTCGCGGTGGACTTGTAGTACTGGAACGGCTCGTGGTGCGGGTTGTAGTCGGTCTGCGACGCGCCCACGATGTTGTTGTGCGTGGCGCCGCAGACGGCCTTGCCGTCCTTGGTGGCGGTCGGCTTGAAGCCGCCCTGGAACCAGCCCCAGGTGACGCCCTTGTCGTTGAGCAGGTCGCCGACGTTCTTGCCGGTCATGACCAGGTGGTTGTGCGCGGGGTTCGAGCAGTCGTCGAAGCCCGGGTCGGGGTCGTTGATGACGGTGCCGACGCCGTTGGCGTCCGGGGAGGCGACCGCGTAGGCGTCGGTCGTCTTCTGGCCGGTCTTCGCGTCGACCGCGTAGCCGCCGTGCGTCTGGCCCGAGATCAGGTTGAGAGCGCCGGGGGTGGACGGGCCGTAGTTGGTGTTGAAGGAGTTGTCGCTCATCGCGAAGCGCTGGGCGTAGTTCCAGTAACCGGTGACGGTGTTGCCGTCGTAGTAGTCCATCACCAGGCCGGGCTGGGTGAACATCGGCGCCTTGCAGCTCTCGACGTTCGTGTGCTCGACGAACTTGTCCATCTTGCCGCCGTCGACGGCGAGCTGCTCGTCCTTGTACGTGTGGTCCTGGTCGCAGGTGACGGCCTGCGTCGGGGCCAGACGCTTCGGGTTCATCGCGTTCGGGTTGTGGTGCAGCAGGTCGTCGCCGAGCCCGTCCACCTTCGGGGTGTCCGGCTTCGCGGTGAACTTCACCTTGTCGTCGGCGGTGTTGGCCGCGTTCGGGTAGGTGCCGAAGTAGTGGTCGAAGGAGACGTTCTCCTGGAATATCACCACGACGTGCTTGATCGGGGTGGCGGTCTGCGGCTCGTCCGCCGCGAAGGCCGCCGGGGTGCCGCCGAGGGCGGTGAGGGACATCGCCCCGACGAGGCCGGCGCCGTACCGGAGCCACCGGTTGCGGGTGGGGACTGCGTGCATGCTGTGATCCTCGAACATGTCGTCAATGAGTGGGGTCGCACGGGCCGAGCAGTCGGCACTCCGGCGGCGGCAAGACGCTAGGGGGACCAGGTGAACGCGGTTCCCGGCCGCAGGTTACCGGACAGTAAACCAGAGACGTCCGTCAGGGTGATCGCGGTTGACAGGTAACTGTCGTTTCTTGATCAGCCGTTGGCGATTCCTTGACCTCCATGCTGGCCCGTCCCTCGTCGGCCCCGGCGTACCGCGCTGGTTGACACGCCGGGCGGGCTACCGCGGGGGTTGTGGCAGAGGTTCCATCCGCGGGCAGACGCCGGGCCCGGTGCGCGGCCCGTAGCGTCGTGCCCGCACTCGGGGCCCGGAACCGACGGAACGGAGACCGGCCCCGGCCGCACGGCAGGTCCACGTACGAGCACCACCACTCACGGGGAGTCGTCTCACATGCAGAACACGTTCGCCCGAGTAGGCGGCAGGCGCGGCGCCAC
>NZ_JBFBDY010000824.1:0-2444 GCF_040683475.1 Kitasatospora sp. NPDC093558
GCCGCCCCTCCCGGGCTGGGGGGCCCCGGCGCCGCGCAACCCCTTCCCCGCTCTCCCAACCCACCCGCCGTGCCCGGGCATCCCCCGGGGCCTCGGCGCCGTCGTTCCCGGCCGGTCAGGCGAGGTGCTGCACGGAACAGGCGAGCACCGTACGGCCGTCAGCGACCGCCTCGGCCCGCAGGAGCACGCCGGTCCTCGGGTCGACGGTGAAGCGGCAGGTCAGGGCCTCGTCCGGCGCCCAGGCGCTGAACGGGAAGGTGCGCAGCGGGCGGACGGTTGCCTCGACGGAGGTCGGAGAGGTGGCCGCGACGTGTGCGAGGTGGGACACGATGCGGGCCGGGGTGAGGAGTTCGGCCAGACGGGCGGCGGCGGGGCTGGTGCGGTCCGGTTCGTAGTCGCCCGACAGCGTGAGCGTCTGGGTGCCGCTGGTGATCGTCCAGGTGCGCGGTGAGGGCGTGGACACGATGTCGAGGTCGTCGTGGGATTCCGCCTCGATGTGGACGTCCGCCGTCAGGCTGGCGGGCTCCAGCAGGGTCCTCGCCAGCCGGCCCAGCACCGCGCCCGCCTCGGCCGGAGGGTCGAGCCGACGGAACGTCAATTCGTTGATCCGAGCGGTGGCCAGGACGCCAAGCTCGTCGTGGAGCACCGCGGACCGGAGGAAGCCGGTGGCCGGATCGAGCCCGACGGTCAGGCTCCGGGCACCCGGCGGCAGCCACGCATCGGCCGGGTCGGCGAACAACGGGTGCGGGGCGATGGCGAGTTCGACCAAGCCGTCCCGGCCGCGCCGCGCCGCCGTGACCGTCCCGACGCCCCGGACGAGGCGTGCCGGGTCGAGGAGCGCGGCCCACGGTTCGTCGCCGTCGTCCTCCCGGAGCCGGCGCGGGGAGATCCCGTCGAGGTGGAAGGTCTCCTTTGCCGCGGGCCACGACGCCGTCGGCCCATCCGCCACACCCGTCCCGAAGCGGCCGCCCAGGTTCGGGGCGATGTCCCTTGCCGCGCAGTCGAGTTCGATCACCGCGTCGACGCTCGCGTCCCCGGCGGCACCCGCCGCGATCCGGGACAACGCCCAGGCCGCGAGCCCGGCGGGGTCGGCGGGCGGGTCGCCCAGCGGGTCGTCTAACGAAGCGGTAGCTGCCATGAGGCCCAGGTCTCCTCGGCGCCCGGTCGGGTCGGCGCCCACTGGACGTACAGTACGCGGTACGGGCGGTCCGCCGGTGGCGCGCCCACGACTTCGACCGAGAACGACCCGTCGCGGTTGTCCGTGATCCGGCAGCCCGGGTCGGTGATCCCCGTCCCGCAGGCCAGGACGGTTTGCCGGTCCGGGTCCTCGTCCGGGATGCCGGACGCGTCGACGGCGCCGCTCAGCATGAAGGAGGCGTAGGACGGGACGGCGGGGGCCGTGACGGTCACCCGCACGGGCCGCCCGGCGTCGGCCCCGGGGCCGGACAGCCCGGCGGGACGGCCCCAGTCCAGCCGCTGCGGTGGCGCCTTGCTCCGGCCGCCGCCCCAGTCACCCGCCACCAGCGGCAGCGTCGCCCCACCGTCCTGCCGGGCGGCCGGAGTTGAAGCCGCAGGAGTCGACGCCGCGGCGGGCGTCCGGTCCGGCTCCCCCGTGCAGGACACGAGCAGGGCGGCGGCGGCACAGGCCGCCGCCGCCCCGAGCGCCCGGTGTGTCAGCCGGTGCACTTGATCTCTTTGTCGTTCTGGTTGTAGACGTAGGCCGAGCCCCGGCCCTGCGGCCCCGACACGTAGAAGCGGGCCTCGCCGCGGTAGCGGTACCAGGAGTCCTTCGAGCAGTGCTTCGGCGCCACGACGCGCAGGCTCCTGGAGTTGCTCTTGCCGCCCCGGCTGGTGGTCAGGTGCTCCCAGCCGTACCAGCGCGAGCGGTACAGCGCCCCCTCGGTGGAGAGGTTCGGGGCCACCTGGCGGCAGTTGGTGTCGAAGTGCACGTTGATGGTGCTGCGGGTGGTGTGCGAGTTGTGCGGGTAGTCCACCTTGGCCAGGCAGAAGTAGGGCAGGTTCGCCGCCTGGAGGCCGACGGTGTCGGGCGCGTCGGACGCCGTGGCGTCGTCGGCCCCCAGGACCGCCTCGCCGCGCACGGCGGTCTCGTCCCCGTCCGCCGTGTCGTCGCCGGGCTGGGCGTCGTCCGGCCCGTTGACGACGACGACCACGGTCTAGTCGGTTCCCGCGGCGTCCGCCGGGAGGCGGTCGGCCGCTCCGGCGACGCCGCCGCCCGTGAGGGCGATCCCCGCGGCGAGCGCCGCTGCGGACGCGAGCGTGATGATGCGCCGTCCCCGGCGCATGGTCTTGGCCACAATTCCCCCTGTGTGGTCAGAAACATGACAGTGCCGAACAGTCGGGGGCACGGACAGCCCCCGGGTTGTCACTCTTGCACCCGCCGGGCCGGAAGCCCAAGTCCTTTATGAGAAAAGGCTTTTGTTTCT
>NZ_JBFBDY010000825.1:0-2442 GCF_040683475.1 Kitasatospora sp. NPDC093558
GCCCCACCCCCCGGGGGGGCCGGCCACACCCGCTTGCGCTTCCACCCCCGGTCCACCCGGGCTCCGATCACCCGGCGGCGCCGGATCCGTAGCGTCGGTGAGGTCAGCACAACGCCTTCCGTCGGGACGGAGAATCCGATGACCGCCCTCGTCAACATCGTCGTGATCATCGCGGTAATGGTCCTGGTGGTCCAGCGGCAGATGCGCGCGCAGCGCCTGGACACCGAGCGCCGCTTCTGGCTGCTGCCGCTGATCCTCGGCGTGCTCGCGCTGCGCGATCCGCAGCTGATCGACCACGACCACACGGCGGTCTCGGCCGGTCTGCTCGCCGCCTCGCTGGTGGCGGTGCTCGCCATGGGCTCCGTCTGGGGCTGGACCGTACGGCTCTGGCGGGCCGCGGACGGCTCGGTCTGGGCCAAGGGCACCAAGGCCACGGTCGCCGCGTGGGTCGGCATGATCGCCATCCGGCTCGGCCTGTACGGGATCGGCTCGGCGATGCACGTCCACCAGGCGGGCAGCGCCCTGATGCTCGGCCTCGCGGTCATGCTGCTGGTCCGCTCGCTCGTGGTGAACTGGAGGGCGCGGACCACCGAGCTGCCCCGGCAGGCCGCCGCGATCGGCTGACCACCGCGCCACCGCGCCGGAGCCGCCGCCGTGTACGACACCCCGAGGAGGAACCCGTGACCGGGAACTGGACCCGCTGGCCGTCCCGCGAGGGACTGGAGCGCGAGGCCGCGAGCGGCCCGCGGCGGGTCCTCACCGTGCTCGGCCGGATCGTGATCCTCGTCAGCGCCACGTGGGGGACGTTCGCCGACGGCCGCTTCACCGGCTGGGCCGCGGCGGCCGCGGCCGGCGGGCTGGTGGCCATGGTCGGGCTGAGCACGGTCTACCTCAACACCAGCCGGGCAAAGCGGCTCGTGCCCTCGCTCGCCGCGGCCGTCGCCCTGATCGGCCTCGCGTGGCTGGCCAACTGGGGCCACGCCATCGTGCTGGCGGACTTCACCTGGCTCGGGCTGGCCGTGATGGCGCTGGTCCGGCTGCCGCCCGCGCCCGCGGTCCTCGTCGCGGTGGCGGCACTGGGCTCGTACACCGCGGTCAGCTGGGCGAGTTGGCTCAGCGTCGTGTCGTCGGTCGTCGGGCTCGGCCTGCTCGGCTTCCTGCTGCGGCTGGACATCGAGGCCCGCGGCACCGCCCGCCGCCTGCTCGCGCAGGAACGGGCCGCCCGGGTCGCCGAGGCGGAGAGCGCGGCGCTCGCCGAACGGGCCAGGATCGCCCGGGAGATCCATGACGTGCTCGCCCACAGCCTCTCCGCGCAGCTCGTCCACCTGGAGGCGGCCCGGCTGATGCTGGACGCCGGCACCGACCGCGAGCAGGTCCGCGAACGCGTCGTCGCCGCCCGGCGGATGGCGCAGGACGGGCTGGCCGAGACCCGGCAGGCGCTGTCCGCGCTGCGCGGCGAACTCACCCCGGTGGGGGACTTCCTGGTCGAACTGACGGCGCGCGAACGGGCGGTGTTCGGCGTCGTCGGCACGCCCCGCCCGCTCGCCGCCGAGGCCGCTCTCGCGGTGCGGCGCACCGCGCAGGAGGCGGTGACCAACGTCCGCAAGCACGCGCCGGGCGCCCGGACCGGCATGCTGTGCCCCGTGACCGTGCGGACTGAGGCGCAGATGTGGACGGAGGCCCCGATCGTGAGCGCGAACCTGCCGGAGGCCGTCGCCGAGGGGCCGGTCCTGCCGGCTCCCCCGAGAGTGGTGGACGACCTGGCCCGGGACCTGACCCAGGCGGCGGCCGCCGTCCGGGCGGTGTCGCGCACCGGCCGCAGCGGCGGCGACGTCGCCGTGGCCGCGTACACCGCCGTGGTGTGCACCGGCCGTTCGGCGGCGCGGGCGCTGGAGGAGGCCGCCGCGTGGTGCCGCCAGGCCCCCGGCGCCGAGGTGCACTCGCTCGCCTGGGCCCGCGTCCCGGGACACCGCGACGACGTCTACGAGTACCGCGTCACCCTGGCCGTCAGCTTCCCCGACGAGGAGACCGGCGAGCACTGCGGAGACACCCACCACGCCCCGCGGTGAACCCGTACGATGGCGCGCATGGGTCCTGGGGATGCGAACGATCTGACAAGCGTGCCTTCCACTTCTGCCACTTCTTCCGCTTCTTCTGCGCCTCCTGGGCCGCCGCCGTCCGGTGCCGGTGAGGCGGCGGCCGAACCGCGCGAACTGTCCACCGCGGCCGCCGTCGGCGCCACCGTCCTCGGCATCGTGGCCGGTGCGGCCGTCCTGCTGGCGTTCTTCCACTGGCTGGGCTGGAGCATCCCGGTGCTCGGCGTGCTCGTCGCCAAACTCGGCATCAAGCTCGCCTTCGCCGGAGCGGCCGGCCTCGCCGCCTCCGCCGCCTGGCTGCGCACCCGCCGCCGCACCGGCCGGACCTGTCTCCGGCCGGACCTGA
>NZ_JBFBDY010000826.1:0-2439 GCF_040683475.1 Kitasatospora sp. NPDC093558
GTGGACCGCTAGAGGACCGAAGGGCTTGTGGCTTGCCGGGTGGCTTCCCGCGTCCGAGCCACCGGGGTTGCGGTGGCTCGGACGCGGGACTCACGTCCCGCGGGCCACACCGTCGCTCAGGGGCCACCGGAGGCCGGCGCCAGCTCCCGAACCATCACGGCATACCGGGGAGAGTCGGGGAAGGGCTGCCGAAGGCCCACCTGCGTGTAGCCCCAGGACTCGTAGAGAGACTGGACCTTGGGGTGGTCAGGGTCGACCAGGAGCACCGCGAGGGCTTCCGGGCGGTTGTCGACCAGGGCGGCGTGCAGGCGTTCGGAGATTCCGGTCTTGCGCCAGCGGGGACGGACCATCAGCTCGGAGACGCCGAACGTGGCGGTCGCCTCCGGAGCGGGATGGATATGCTCGCGCCACCACTCGCGGCCCTGTACGAGCGGAGCCCCGTAACAGAAGCCGACCGGCTGGCCGTCCTCGAAGCCGACGACGCACGTGAAGCCGGGCAGGCCGCTCCAGTGGTCCACGAACCAGGGGAACCTCTGGACGAACGGGTCGTGCATCTGGTCCGCGTAGGCGTCCGCGTGGACATCGAGCAGCATCTGCCCGAAGTTCTCGGGCAGTTCGCCGTACTGGTACTGCCGCAGTTCAATCAAGATTGACTCCATTCGGTACGGAAGCGGTCCGCCCACTCTCGCGCAGCGGGGGCGTTCGCCGAAAGAGTCAGCAGGTCGCGGTGGAAATCGCCGAGCAGCGTACGCATGCGGCCGGGAAGTGGGGCGCCGTCCATGAGGCCGAAGACGCTTCCGGCGGTGGCGGTCGCCAACTCCATGTCGCCTTGGTGGAGCTGGGCGAGAGCAAGCCGGATGGTGGCAAGCGCCCTGTTCCGGCGGAACTGCTCGGGAAGCATGGCGAGGGCTTGATGGGATGCGCCCTCGGCCTGCTCTGAGTCGCCCAGCCGGTAGCGGACGATGGCGGTCAGAGCGTGAAGCTCCGCCAGGCCGTAGAAGGCGATCCAGCTCGGCCGTGGCATATCCCGGGAACGGCCGAGCGCGTCGGCCGCGAGCCCGATCGACCGTAGGGCTGCCTGACGATTCTCCAGGTTGGAGTGGCCGATCGCCGTGCGGGCGTGGGCAAGGGAGGCGAAGAACGGGTCGCGGCGGGTGATGCCGACGGCCTGTGCGGCCTGCGCGGCTGCAACGGCCTCGGAGTGCCGGTGCCGTTGGTGCGCGAGCATCGCAACACTGTTCCAGGCGCGGAACTGGGCAGTGGTGTCCTGCGCCAGACCTGCCAGGCGCATGCAGGTGTCGAGGTGTTGCTCGGCGCGGTCGAGGTCGCGGGCATCGATGCACGACCAGGCCGCAACGGCCACGAAGTCGGCCGCCACGCTGAAGAGTCGGCGGCGGACGCGTTCGCTCGCGCTGCCGTTCTGCTGCGTGTCGAGCACCTGTCGGGCGCCGGCGAGCGCGGCGCGTTCCAGAGCGGCGTGCCCACCCTGGTGGTCGTCCAGAGCGTCAAGGGTTTCCAGGCCAGCGCGCAGTCTCAGCACGTCGGATGAGCCGATGGTGGTCCGGTTGGAGAGGCTCGGGACGGCCGCCGCTGCTGCCGCGGTCGGCCCGGAAGTCACGAAGGTTCGCCGTCGCACGTCTTCCTCCGGTGGCGACGCGGGGCGCGATGCGCCCCGTGGGGTGAAGCCGAGTTCTTCGGCCGTGCACTCGAATACTGCCTCCAATGCCAACCGTTGCTTCTCGTGGGGCCATCCGGTCTTCCCGTTGAGCCAGTCCCGGACGGTGCGGATGGTGCAGGTTCCGTACCGTCCGGTCCTGTTCTCGGTCTCGATGTTCACGCGGTGAGCCAACTCTGCCTGGCTCAGCTCCAGTTCGAGCATCCTTCGGCGGAGGGCGGCATTTTCACCCATGTGCGTACGGTAGTGCGTCCATCACGCCATGCGCACGGCGATATGCAAAGGGAAGCTCAAAACTTCCGCCCCGACGCGCTCACGTAGTCGTGAATTCCGTCTCCCCGGCCGTGGCTTGTCCGTCGTTGACTGGACGCAGCCGCCAGGGACTCGCCCGCATTCCCAACTGCAGGCACACCGGCCGGGCGGACGCCGGTGTCGGTCGCTTTTCAGGGCGGCCGACGCCAGGCGCAGGGCCTCCGCCTGGAGAGCCCGCCGATACGCGTGCGGCACTACACCACACCGACCGAGAGGAAGCACGATGCAGGTGAACGAGACCGCCGAGGAGTACGAGGCGCCGACGGCCGTCCTCGTGGGCACCGTCGCCGGCCTGGCCGCTGGCAGCTACTCCGAGGGGAGCAGCGACGACGGCGACTTCTGGACCACGAAGCAGAAGGTCGGCGGCTGAGTGCTCGGCTCATGGTTCGTCGTGCTGCCGGGGGCAACACCGGCGGCACGGCCCGTCGCTGCGGATCTCCCCGACGCTGCCG
>NZ_JBFBDY010000827.1:0-2437 GCF_040683475.1 Kitasatospora sp. NPDC093558
CCGGCCGGGTCGACGCACTGGTCGCGAGCGCGGGTCTGGGCTGGCGCGGCGCCTTCCAGGACACCCCGTCCGACACCCTCGACCGGATGATCGAGGTCAACTTCGCCGCCCCCCTGCGGCTGGTCCGCCTCCTCCTGCCCGGCATGCTGGAGCGCCGGCACGGGCGGATCGTCCTGCTCGGCTCGATGGCCGGCCAGGTCGGCGTGCGCGACGAGTCCGGCTACTCGGCGACCAAGGGCGGCCTCGCGATGTTCGCCGAGAGCCTCTGGTACGAGCTGCGCGGTACGGGGGTGGGCGTGCGGCTGGTGCTGCCGGGCGCGGTGGACACCCCGTTCTTCGACCGCCGCGGCACCCCGTACCAGCGCGACCGCCCGCGCCCGGTGTCGGCCGAGCGGGTCGCGGACACCGTCGTGGCGACGATCCGCACCGAACGCGACCGCCTGTTCGTGCCGCACTGGCTGGGCGTCCCGGCCCGCATCCACGGCGCGGCGCCGGGCGTGTTCCGCCGCATGGCGTCCCGGTTCGGGTGAAGGCCCGCCACCTCCTCGCGGCCGCGGCCGCCGTCGAGTTCGCGCACCTGGCCCCGGCGGCCGTCCGCCTCCCCGCGCTGCGCCGCACGGTGGCGCGCCGCACCGCCGGGTCCGGCGCGGCCCCCGGCCACGTCGCCCTGACCTTCGACGACGGGCCGGACCCGCGCAGTACCCCGTTCGTCCGCGACGCGCTGGACGAACACGGCGCCCGCGCCACGCTCTTCCTGCTCGGAGCGATGCTCGAACGCGCCCCCGCCCTCGGCCGCGAACTCGTCACCCGCGGCCACGAGGTGGCCGTGCACGGCTGGCACCACAGGCAGCAGTGGTACCCGGCCCCGGCCCGCGACCTGCGCGAACTCCGGCGCGCCACCGGGGCGGTGACGGACCTGTGCGGCGCCCGCCCGCTCTGGTACCGGCCGCCGTACGGCGTGCTGACCGCCGGCCCCGCCCTGGCCGCCCGCCGCCTCGGCCTGCGCAGCGTGCTGTGGACGGCGTGGGGCCGCGACTGGACGGCCGAGGCGACCGGCGCATCCGTGTTCGCCACCGCCCGCCCCGGCCTCACCGGCGGCGCGACCCTCCTCCTGCACGACTCCGACTGCACCTCCGCCCCCGGCTCCTGGCGCGCCACGCTCGCCGCCCTCCCGCTCATCGCGGCCCACTGCCGGGCCCACGGCCTCACCCTCGGACCGCTCCGCGACCACGCCGTGGGCCCGAATTAATGCGCTGCCCGACGGCCGCGGGCTCGCTAGGCTCGGCCCATGGCCCACGCGAAGACCTCGTACGTCTGCCTGCCCTGCCGGGCCACGTACAAGAAGCCGTACGGTGCGCTGGAACGGCTCTGCCCGCGCTGCGCCGAGCCGATGTTCCACGCGGGCTCCGCCTTCGCCGCGCCGCGCCGGCGCGACACGGCGGCCTGGCGGACGCTGTCGGTGCTGCTGAACGCCGGGATCGGCTTCCACAAGAGCTGCTGCGGCGGCCCGGGTTACCGCCCGCGCACCCTGCCGGAGGTCAAGGCGCGCCTCGCCCACGCGCGGCGGACCGGCGAACCGGCCCACAAGGCGCTGGTGCGCCGCGAACTCCCGTGACGTAACGCGGCTTCACCCCAGCCCCGCCTTCTCCAGCGCCGCCCCGAACCCGCTGCGCCAAGCGTCCGGCGTCGCGCCGACGGACGGCGCCGGCTCCGGGCGGGTCAGCGCGGCCAGGGCGTTGCGGACGACGTCGGCCGGGTGGGCGTTCGTCACATCGGCGTGGCCCAGCTCCAACTCGTGCTGCAGGTTGTCCCGTCCGTGCCCCTGGACGACGTCGAGCAGCAGCATCCGCCGCCCCAGCGCCCGCGCCTCGCTGCACGTGTCGCCCGAGCTGGTGACGACGAGGTCGGCCGCCGCCATCAGCGCCGGGATCCGCTCGGTGTACCCGAAGGGGTGCAGGCGCGGTTCGCGCGCGGCGGCCTTCCGCAGCCGCCGTTCGAGCTCCTCGTTGCGCCCGGCCACCGCGAGCACGTGCGGTCCGGCGGCGGCGAGGGAGACGGCGGTCCTGGCGAGCGGGCCGAGTCCCCAGGCGCCGGACATCAGGAGGACGCACCGGGCGTCCGCGGGCACACCCAGCTCCGCGCGTGCCTCGGCGCGCCCTGGCGGCCGGTAGAACGGTGCGCGCAGCGGGGCCGGCAGCACGGCGATGTCCGCGTCCGGGCGGAAACGCCGCACTGCGCAGGCGGCGACCTCGGAGGTGACGAGAAAGAGGTCCGTCCCCTCCTGCACCCACAGCCGGTGCGGGGTGACGTCGGTGCAGAACACGAAGTGCCTGAAGTCCCGCCCCGCAAGCCGGTTGACCGCCGAGGTCGCGGTGGCGAACACCGACACCACCAGCTCCGGCCGCTGCCGGGCGACCAGTTCCCGCAGCGTCGGCAC
>NZ_JBFBDY010000828.1:0-2435 GCF_040683475.1 Kitasatospora sp. NPDC093558
GCCACCATCGCGGTCAGCGTGGTCGCCAGGGAGCTGAGGGCGGAGCCCGCCATGAAGCCGAGCAGCCCGGTGAGGAAGGCCCGCCGTTGCCCCAGCCGGTCTCCGACCGCGCCCCCGGAGAGCAGGGTCGCGGCGAGGACGAGGGTGTACGACGCCACGGCCCACTGGAGTCCGCTGATGCCCAGGCCGAGGCTCCCGCCCATGCTGGGCAGCGCGTTGGTGATCGCCAGGTTGTCCAGCATGGCCATGAACGCGGCGGTGGAGACCACCGCCAGGACCGTTCCGGGCTGCCGGGGGCGTTGGAGAGCGTTGGCGCGTTGGACGGTTCCGGCGGTGTGGCCGCCGGTCACGGCCGGGCTCGATCGCCGGTGTCGGCTTTCGGGGACCGGGTTCGCGCATCGACGGTCGGCAGGCCGAAGGCCCCGACGGGCCGGTCCGGGGCAGCCGTGGTCATGGCGGCGAGCAGGGTCAGCAGCCGCTGCCGGTGGCCGGTCAGGTCGGCCCGGGTGTACTGCCCGCTGGCGCCCTGCATCTCCAGCCGTAGCCCGGCTCCGTCGCGCAGGTCCAGGGCGAGGAGCTTCAGGCAGGCCGGTCGGCCGGCGGCGAGGTGGACGCCGGAGACGGTGCAGTGGCTGCGCGCGATGTCGAGGGGGCGACCGAACGGCATGAGGTTGACGAGCAGCGCGAACCGGGAGGCGAAGCTGCCGGACAGGCCGAGGTCACGGGCCAGGTCCGCGACCGGGTAGCGCTGGTGGGCGACCGCGTGGGTCATCACACGGTCGACCTGGCTGAGCAGTTCGGCCGGCGGCATGCCGGCGGAGACCCTGAGGCGTAGGGGCAGGATGTTGTTGAGCACGCCGGGGGTGGTCATGAGTTCGCGCCGCGGGCGGCCGGTGACCACCAGGCCGATCATCACCTCGGGTTCCCGGGTCAGCTGGTGCGCATGCACCGCCGCAGCGGCACAGAGGAACCGTGACCGCCCCATCCCGGCGAGCCGGGCCGCCTGCTGGAGTGCCTCCGGATGTGCGAGTGGACGGTACCCGCTCGTGCACACGGCCTGCGCGGCCAGGTACCCGCGGTCCACGTCGTGCTGCTCGTCGGCCTCCTGCACGGCGGCCTCCTGCACGGCGACCTCCCGCACGGCGAAGGCCGGACGGGCGGGCAGCGGGGCCGGGTTCGGCGGATCGCTGAACGTCCGCGTCCAGTAGGCGCCGTCGACGGCGTACTGCGCCGAGGACCGGTAGTCCAGGTCGGCCCTCACCAGGTCCGCCAGCGATCCGAACGGGGACGCTCCCACGACCTGCCCGGCGGCGAGCAGCGTGTACAGCTGCGTGAACCGGCGCGCGATCAGGAAGAGGCTGAAGCCGTCCAGCACCAGGTGATGAGCGCTGAGGTAGCACAGCCAGTGGTCCGCCCGCAGCGCGATCAACGCGCACCGGAAGAGCGGGCCGTGGGCCAGGTCGAACGGCACGGCCAGGTCCGCCGCGATCCAGCGGCGCGCCGCGCCGTGAGGTTCGGGTTCGCCGCTCACGTCGATGCACGCCCACGTGCCGTCGGCCACCGGGTGCACTTCCTGCACGGGGCCGCCCGGGGTGTCGGCGATGCGCACGCGCAGCGCGTCGGCCTCGGTCAGGACCCGGCTCATCGCTGCTTCGAACAGCCCGGTGTCGACCGGTCCGTGGATCTCCACGCACTGGCTGATCCGGAACGCCTCGTGCACACCGGACGCCTCGTGCGCACCGGACGCCTCGTGCCCACCGGACGCCTCCTGTTCGGCGAGCCAGATCCTGTGTTGTGTCGCTGTCAGTGGCAGCGGCACGCGCGAGGCGGGGCGCGCCGTGCGGCCTTCGACGTCGTGGCCGTTCCTCAGGCCGGGGGCGGATGGAGCAACACTGTTGGAACCGGGCATCGGCACCTCCCATGGACTTCGGACGAGTCTGCCTGCCGGCCCCTGGACTGCGGGCATGTGATGACCTATACAGCCGTATGCAACCATCCGAATGGAGAATGGCTTCGGCATTCCATTCCGCGATCACCTCCCGCGAGCCGTCCGCAATTGAATGCCGCACAAGGGACATACTCCTGAGGCGCATACGAACGTGCCCCGTGCACCGTACTCATGGGAAACCCAAGCAGATCTCTCTCCATCCCCGCGAGAATAGGAGCTGTTGGTATGACGAAATCCCTGGAAAAGGATGCACTTCCCGAGAAATTCATCGCCCTGCTGACCGAGCATCTGAGAATCCCGGTGCCCGCCGAGGGGATCTCGGCCGACGCGACACTGGAGAGTCTGGACATCGACTCCCTCGCCCTGATGGAAATCGTGGTGGCGGCCGAGGAAGTGTTCGGGATCGTCCTGCCCGAAAGTGCCCTGACCCTCTCTCCTTCCGCCACCCTGGGCGAGGCGGCGAAGGTGTTCGATGAGGCGACCTGAC
>NZ_JBFBDY010000829.1:0-2429 GCF_040683475.1 Kitasatospora sp. NPDC093558
GGCCGACGCCCGGGAGGCACTGGCCCGGGCCACCGCCCACCTGCTCTCGCTGCAGAGCCCGGACGGCTGGTGGAAGGGCGACCTGGAGACCAACGTCACCATGGACGCCGAGGACTTACTGCTCCGGCAGTTCCTCGGGATCCGCACCGAGGAACAGACCGCGGCCACCGCCGAGTGGATCCGCTCCCAGCAGCGTGAGGACGGCACCTGGGCCACCTTCCACGGCGGGCCGCCCGAACTGTCCACGACCGTCGAGGCGTACGTCGCCCTCAAGCTCGCCGGTGACGACCCGGACGCGCCGCACATGCAGGCCGCCGCGCGCTACGTCCGCTCCGCCGGGGGCATCGCCGCCGCCCGGGTGTTCACCCGGATCTGGCTCGCGCTCTTCGGCTGGTGGCCCTGGGAGCGGCTGCCCGAGATGCCGCCCGAGATCATCTTCCTGCCCCGGTGGCTGCCGCTGAACATCTACGCCTTCGGCTGCTGGGCCCGCCAGACCATCGTCCCGCTGACCATCGTCTCGGCCCACCGCCCGGTCCGCCCGGCACCCTTCGCGCTCACCGAGCTGCACACCGACCCCGAGCACCCCTTCCCCGACCGGCCGCTCGCGCCCGCCACCAGCTGGGACGGCCTCTTCGAACGCCTCGACAAGGTCCTGCACGCCTACCACCACCGCGCCCTTCGCCCGCTGCGCAAGCACGCCATCGGGCAGGCCTGCCGCTGGATCGTCGAGCGCCAGGAGGCCGACGGCTGCTGGGGCGGGATCCAACCGCCCGCCGTCTACTCGCTGATCGCCCTGCACCTGGAGGGCTACGAGCTGGAGCACCCGGTGATGCAGGCCGGGCTCACCGCCTTCGACCGCTTCACCGTGCACACCGAGGACGGCATGCGCTGGCTGGAGGCCTGCCAGTCCCCGGTCTGGGACACCTGCCTGGCCACCATCGCGCTGGTGGACGCCGGGCTGGCGGCCGACCACCCGGCGGTGGTGTCCGCCGTCGACTGGATGCTCGGCGAGGAGATCCGCAAGCGCGGCGACTGGAGCGTGCGGCGGCCCTCGCTGGAGGCGGGCGGCTGGGCCTTCGAGTTCGAGAACGACACCTACCCGGACATCGACGACACCGCCGAGGTGGTCCTGGCGCTGCGCCGGGTGGCCCACCCGGATCAGGCCCGCGTCGACGGGGCGGTGGACCGCGGGGTGCGCTGGAACCTCGGCATGCAGTCCAAGAACGGCGCCTGGGGCGCCTTCGACGTCGACAACACCAGCACGCTGCCGAACAAGCTGCCGTTCTGCGACTTCGGCGAGGTGGTCGACCCGCCGTCCGCCGACGTCACCGCGCACGTCGTCGAGATGCTCGCCGAGGTCGGGCAGGCGCGGGACCCGCGCACCCGGCGCGGCGTCGAGTGGCTGCTGCGCAACCAGGAGGCCGACGGCTCCTGGTTCGGCCGCTGGGGCACCAACTACATCTACGGCACCGGCTCGGTGCTGCCCGCCCTCGTCGCGGCCGGCGTGCCGGACGAGCACCCGGCGATCCGCCAGGCCGTCCGCTGGCTGGAGGACCGCCAGAACGCCGACGGCGGCTGGGGCGAGGACATGCGCTCCTACGACGACCCGGCGCGCTGGGCCGGGCGCGGCGACTCGACGGCCTCGCAGACCGCGTGGGCGCTGATGGCGCTGCTCGCGGCCGGCGAGGGCCCGGACCGCCGGGCCAACCCGGCGGTGGAGCGCGGGGTCGACTGGCTGGTGCGCACCCAGCTGCCCGAAGGCACCTGGGACGAGCCGCAGTTCACCGGCACCGGCTTCCCGTGGGACTTCTCCATCAACTACCACCTCTACCGGCTGGTCTTCCCCGTCACCGCGCTCGGCCGCTACCTGGGCGGTGGGCCCGCGGTCCTGCGGGAGGGCGGCAGCCCGGCGATCGGGGCGTCGCGGTGACCACCCCGCCGCTGCTGGTGCTCTGCGCACTCGGCCCCGAGGTCTGGGCCCTGCGCGGCGGGGACTGGCGCGGCTCGGTGGGCGGGCCGCCGGTGCTGCTGCGCACCGGGGTCGGCCGGCGGCGGGCCGGCCACGCGGTGCGCCGGGTGCTCGGCTCCGCCCCGGGCGGCTACGGCGCGGTCGTGGTGGCCGGCTTCGGCGCGGCCGTCGGACCCGGGATCGCCCCGGGGGACGTCGTCGTCGCCGACGGCGTGCGCAACGCGGAGGGCAACCTGTTCCCCGTCCGCTCGGCCGCCGACCTCGCCCGGGCCCTCAAGGAGCGCGGGCTGGCCGTCCACACCGGGGTGCACCACACCGCCGACCACGTGGTCCGCGGCCTCGAACGGCGGGCCCTGCACGTCCAGGGCGCGCTCGCCGTCGACATGGAGGCCGCAGCACTCAACCCCACGCATCACAAAAAGCGTCCGCCGCTTACGGCGGCCGTACTGCGGGTGGTCGT
>NZ_JBFBDY010000830.1:0-2429 GCF_040683475.1 Kitasatospora sp. NPDC093558
GGTCCGTGACGCCTACACCGTGTTGAAGGCGAACATCCGCGCCGGGAACCTGGGCAAGCCCGGTTCCCGGCGCCGCAGCAGGGCGGAGTCCAAGCCGATCGCGTTCCGTCCCGAGGCCGCGCAGCCGTTCGACGACCGGTGCCTGTCCTGGCAGTTGGACCGGCAGACCGTCTCCGTCTGGACCACCGGCGGAAGGCTGAAGAACGTCCGCTTCGTGTGCTCCGACGACGCGCTCACGATGCTCCGCGAGCACCGCAAGGGCGAATCCGATTTGATCGAACGCGACGGCGAGTTCTACCTGATCGCCACCTGCGAAGTGCCGGAGAAGCCGCTCAACGAGAACCCGGCCTCCTTCATCGGCGTGGACCTCGGCATCGCCAACATCGCCACCACCAGCACCGGTTACCGAGCGGCCGGGCGCGGCCTGAACCGGCACCGCAAACGCCAACGCGACCTGCGCAGGAAGCTGCAGGCCAAGGGCACCAAGTCCGCCAAACGGCTCCTCAAGAAGCGTGCCCGCAAGGAAGCCCGACACGCCGCCAACGTCAACCACATCGTCGCCAAAACCATCGTTACCACCGCTGAACGCACCGGCCAAGGAATCGCCCTGGAAGACCTCACGGGCATCCGCGACCGGGTACGGCACCGCAAGGACCAGCGGACCACTGTGCACTCGTGGAGCTTCCACCAGCTCGGCCAGTACATCGCGTACAAGGCCAAGCGCGCCGGGGTGCCGCTGGTGTACGTCGACCCGGCGTACACCAGCCAGGAATGCTCCCGATGCCACCACATCGACCGGAAGAACCGCGTCGACCAGGCCACGTTCGCGTGCCGGGCCTGCGGGACCGTCATGCATGCGGATGTCAACTCGTCCCACAACATCGCCCGCAAAGGCGAGGTCGCGTGGACTGCGGGGCGTGAGTCACGCGTCCCAGCCACCGCATAGGCGGCTCAGACGGAGGAGGCCACGCGACAACCAGCCGCGCCCCACCTCCAAGCCCGGTCCTTCAGGACCGGGTCAAGTTGACGACGAGAACTATTCGCCCGGGCCGTGCGACCGGCCGCGGGGGCGACTCACGCCGGCCGTCCCTCCTGCCCACACCACACCCACTGAGCACTCTCCGATTCTTGAGTACCGGTACTCATGCCGGGAGTCCGTCCAGGCTGGCGTAATGGCCGTGTGAGCACGACGAAGAACACCCTGGACACCCACGACCCGAAGTGGTGGCACTACCCGACGGCCGCCGTCCTCCTGGCCCCGCTCTGCTGGCTGGCCCTGCAGACCGTCATGGCCGGCGACTCCCTGTTCGGCTACTGCGCTCTGCACACCGGATGCGACCACGAACGCCAGGACACCCACCGGCGCGTCGCCCTTGGACTCGCCTGCGCCCAACTCGCGCTCGCCCTGGCCTCCTGGCCGATGCCCCTGACCCGCCGTTGGACGATCGCCCGCTTCGTCCTCTTCGCGCTCTCCGCCCTGTGTGGAGCCGGCGCCACGCTGGCGGTCCTGCTTCCGTGAGCCCCGGCCCGGCGCAGGACCCAGCAGTCCGCTCGGTGCTGCTCATTTTCTGTTATGCCAATTGACACAACATCAGCTCTGTCCCTAGGGTCTCCTGGCATGGACGAGGTCAAGAAGCGCGGCCGCCCCCGGAAGGACCCCGCACAACTGGCGCGGTGGACGCCCCCCGAGGGGTGGTCACGGCTGGTCGCCTGGGTGTCGCCCGAGGAGAAGAAGGCCCTCAAGCACGTGGCGGTCGAGGCGGAGGTCTCGGTCGCCGACCTCGTCCGCGCGCTCGCGGGCGGTCTGGCCGCCGGAGCGATCACGCACGAGGAACTGCTCGGCCACGTCAGAAAGGGCATCCAGGTCATGGAGAAGATCCCGACCCTGTTCGACCGGGACGACGCCTTCCGCGTCGTCGACCGGCCCCGCGCCGAATGCGCGTGGGTCTTCGAGGGCGAGGGAGTGCCGACCGAGAAGCTGGACGGCACCAACGTCCGCCTCACCGTCCGCGCCGGACGGCTGGTGCGCGTGGAGAAGCGCCGCAATCCGACCAAGGCCCAGAAGCAGCAGGGCATCCGGGACGGCTGGTACGTCGACGCCGACGAGCACGCCGCCGAGGACAAGTGGATACTCGCCGCCGCCCACAACACCGACACCGCCGCCTGGCCCGACGGCGAGCACTCCTGCGAGGCCCTCGGCCCCCGCATCCAGGGCAACCCGCTCGGCGTGGCCGAGCACCACTGCGTCCCGTTCAACCTCCGGGTACCGGTCTACGAGGACGTGCCCCGCAGCTACTCGGGCCTGCGCGACTACCTGGCCGCACTGGAGAGCCGCTACACCCCGGGCGCACTCGCGGAAGGCATCGTCTTCCACCACCCCGACGGACGCCGCGCCAAGATCAAGCGCAAGGACTTCCCCCGGGCCGCCT
>NZ_JBFBDY010000831.1:0-2425 GCF_040683475.1 Kitasatospora sp. NPDC093558
GATCATCCAGCCGGCGATGAGGTCCTTGGTCTCGGGGAACGGGCCGTCGGTGACCGCCGGGCGCCCCTCGCCGTCGTAGCGGACCCACATGCCCTCGGGGGCGAGGCCCTGGGCGTCGACGAACTCGCCGGTCTTCTCCAGCCGGTCCGCGAAGTCCTGCATGTACTGCATGTGCGCCGAGATCTCCTCGGGCGTCCACCGGTCCATCGGCACGTCGTTGACCGCTGCCGGGGCTCCGCGGTAGTGCTTGAGCAGAAGGTACTTCGCCATGGTGTCTCTCCTCGGTGCTGTGCGACCCATTGTGGTCGCGTTCACCCCGGGGACGGAGCCGGGTGCGGGTTCTCGACATCCCGGCGGGAATTTTTTCGAAGCGGCCGGGCATTTCTTTCGGCGACCGATCGATCACCACGGGTGACGGCCTGGTCGGTGATCCGCGGAGGCGGTGAGAGGCGCCACCGGTTACCGTGAGTGCATGATCAACGGTGCCCACCTGGTCATCCACAGCCGTGACGCGGAGGCCGACCGCGTCTTCCTGCGCGACGTGCTGGGCTGGCCGCACGTCGACGCGGGTGGCGGTTGGCTGATCTTCAAGCTGCCCCCGGCCGAGATCGCCGTCCACCCGGGCGGCTCGCCCTCCCACGAGCTGTTCCTGATGTGCGACGACGTCGACGCCACCGTCCGCGAACTCACCGCCCGGGGCGTCGAGTTCACCGAGCCCGTCACGTCCGTCGGCTGGGGGCTGAAGACCGCCCTGCGCCTGCCGGGCGGCGGCGAGGTGGGCCTCTACCAGCCGCGCCACGCCGTCGCCCACGACCTGTAGGGCCCGGTCGATCCGGGCCCGGGCGGTCAGGTGCAGGTGTTCCGGACGCGGGCGGTCAGGGGGCGGGCGGGCGCCGGCCGGCATTCGTGGCGACGAGGCGGTAGTCGGTGAAGACCACCGGCCCCTCGGACAGCTCGGGCGTGTAGACCGCCTGGAACCGCCGCACGGCCTCGGACTCGCCGTGCGCCCGGTGGGCTGCCTCGTCGGCGAAGGTGAAGAGGTGGACGAAGCGGGTCGGGTCGTCCTTCTGCTGCCAGGCCGTGTACAACCAGGTGTCGGGCTCGTGGGCCGCGACGTAGCCGACGAACTCCTCGATCGCCGCCAGGACCCGGTCGACGGCCCCGGCGTTCACTCGGTAGTGCGCGGTCTGGTAGATCGGCATGGCGCTCCGCCTGTCGCTCCTCGGGGACGGTGTTCCTGCCTCCACCTTGCGGGCGCCCGCCCGGAAGGCAAAAGCCGTGACCACCGAACGAGTGCCCGGGCGCCGCCGGACGGCTCTTCGGGCGGGCCGTGCGGGACGGCGGAGGCCCCAGGGTCGGCCGAGGAGTAGTCGGGCCCGTCCTGGGAAGGTAACGGCCCGCCAGCACGCACCACCCCACCCGACGGGAGTCCGCATGACGATCGCCCACCGCACCCTCGGCACCGGCGAGCACAAGGTCCTGGTCCTGCACGACTGGTTCGGCACCAGCGCCGCCTGGGGCCCGTTCCTCGACTACCTGGACCCGGAGGCGTTCGGCTACGCCTTCCTCGACTACCGGGGCTACGGCGAACGGCTGGACGTCGACGGCGAGTTCACGCTCGCCGAAATCGCCTCGGACGCGCTCGCCCTCGCCGACCTGCTCGGGTGGGACACCTTCTCGGTGGTCGGCCACTCGATGGGCGGCAAGGCCGCGCAGCGCGTCCTCGCCGAGGCGCCGGGCCGCGTTCGCAAGCTGGTCGGTGTGACGCCCGTGCCCGCGAGCAGCTACCCGCTGGAGGGCGACGCGTACGACCTCTTCCACGGGGCGGCGGCGAGCCCCGACAACCGGCGGGCGATCCTCGACCTCGTCACCGGGCAGCGGGCCAACACCCGGTGGCTCGACGCGATGACGGCCCGCTCGGTGGCCGGCTCTCGGCCGGAGGCCTTCGCCGCCTACCTGACCGACTGGAGCACCCAGGACTTCGCCGCCAAGGTGGCCGGCAGCCCGCTGCCCGTCAAGGTGTTCGTCGGCGAGCACGACCTCGCCCTCACCGCCGAGGCCATGCGCGGCACCTGGCTGACCCACTACCCGCAGGCCGACCTGGAGGTCCTGCCCAACTCCGGGCACTACCCGATGTACGAGATCCCGGTGGCCTTCGCGACCGCCCTGGAGGCGTTCCTCCGCGCCTGACGGACCTGGGACGGCAACCACAGAGCAGGGAGCGAGCGATGGCGGACGGGCACTTCGAGGTACGGGCGATCGGCCGGGTGGAATCACCGCTGCTGGACCGCTCCGGCGCGCCCAGGCAGGGCGACGAAGGCACGCCGGTGCTGGACGTCAAGCCGGTCCTGGCCCGCCTCGACGAACGCCACGAAGGGCTCGGTCAGAGCGGCACGACCAGGCCGACGCCCTCGGCCGCGACGGC
>NZ_JBFBDY010000832.1:0-2422 GCF_040683475.1 Kitasatospora sp. NPDC093558
GCCCGGCGTACCCGGCGTACAGCGCGCGGGTGGTGCTGTGCGCGGCCACGCAGGGCGTGCCGCCGGCGGCGTAGACGTCGCACGGGCCCTGCGCGGCGGCCTGCGCCACACCGCTCGTCGCGGTGGCGCCGGCCAGGGCGCCGATCAGGACGGCGAGGGCCGCCCCGGCGCGGGCCAGGCGGCGCAGCACGCCGCTTCCCCGGGTTGTCCTGTCGTTGCCACTCGTGGGTTTGTTGTCACTCATGGGTCTCCCTGCTCATCGTCGAGCGCGGCCAGAGGAAAGTGAGCGCTAACAATCCTGCCCATGACGACAGACTTCGCCCTGGGCGGAAGGTGGTGGGTTCCTGGATCGGTGACAGTGCCCTCACCGACCGCATGCCGTCAAGGCTTTCGACGGATCCGCGCCGAGGAAATCGCCGGCGGGTGCGCGTGACCCTTCGGAGCATCACCCTCTCGGTGCTGCACGGGAGTTGACGCTGAGCGATGTGAGCGCTCACACTCCACCACCGGTACATCTGATCGTCCGCGCGGACTCACCGCGCCTTCCACCGGCTCCCCCACCCGCCGGCAGAGATCGAGAGGAACCACCCATGCGCGCACCCTTCCGACGGAGTTCCAGAGCCGCCCGCGTCACCACCGCCGCAGTCGCCGTCCTCGCCCTGGCCGTGGGCTGCAGCAAGCAGGGCGCCGGTGGCTCCGACACGCCCGCCGGCGGTTCCGCCGCCCCCGCGCCCGCGATCCAAGGCGACATCACCTTCAACGACGACAACCTCGGCCGCCTCGACGCCGCCCTCAAGGCCGCGCTCCAGGGCAAGGACCTGTCCAAGCTGGACCTGGCCATGGTGGTCAACGCCGCCGTGGACTACTGGAACGCCGGGAAGGCCGGCTTCACCAAGGGGCTCGCCGACCTCGGGGTCAAGGGCACCTTCCAGGCCCCGGCGAACGGCCGGCTGGACCAGCAGCTGTCCATCGTCCAGACCCTGCGCGGGCAGGACATCTCCGCCTTCTCGCTCTCCGCGATCGACCCGACGGCCGTCAAGTCGCCGATCCAGTCCGCGGCTTCGGCCGGCATCCCGGTCCTCGCCATCGACTCGCCGCTGCCCGCCGAGGACGGCGCCGCGCTCTACCTCGGCACCCCGAACTACCAGGCCGGCAAGCGGGCGGGCGAGGCGATGAAGGCCGCGCTGGGCGGCAAGGGCAAGGTGGTGGTGCTGGTCAGCTCGCTGACCGCGTCCAACGCCGTCGAGCGCATCCAGGGCTTCGAGGACGCGCTGAAGGGCAGCGGCATCGAGGTGGCCAACAAGCTCGCCGACAGCATGGACGCGGCGAAGGCCCTGACCAACGCGCAGACCGCCATCCAGACCGACCCCAACGTGACCGGCATCTACGGCGTGTACTCCTACGACGGCCCCTCGGCCGCGCAGGCGGTGCAGGCGGCGGGCCGGACCGGCAAGGTCAAGGTGATCTCCGACGACAGCGACGCCCAGACCCTCACGTTCATCCAGCAGGGCGTCATCCAGGCGACCGTCGTCCAGTCGCCCTACCAGCAGGGCTACACCGGCGCCTACCTGCTGGCCGCGCTCAAGGTGCTCGGCAAGGACGCCACGATGGCCATCGTCAAGCCGTTCCTGGAGTCGGACGGCAGCACCCTGAGCTCCGGCGTCGGCGTCGTCACCCAGGGCAACCTCGACGCCTTCAAGGCCAAGCAGACCCAGCTCGGCATCACCGGATGACCAGGGCGACCCACTCCGCCGGCGGCGGGCCGGCCGTGGCCCTGCGCGCGGTGCGCAAGAGCTACGGGCCGTTCACCGTGCTGGACATCCCCGAACTCGACCTGTTGCGAGGTCAGATCACCTGCGTCGTCGGCGAGAACGGCGCCGGGAAGTCGACCCTGATGGGCGTGCTGTCCGGCACCGTCTCCCCCACCCGGGGAGGTCCTGATCGCGCACCACCCCCTCCAGCCGGGCCGTCCCGACCACGCGAAGGCCCTCGGCGTCGCCCTCGTGGCCCAGGAGTTCCCCCTGGTCGGTCGGCTGAGCGTGGCCGAGAACCTGCTCCTCGGCCGTCGCAGTCGCGCCCGGCAGGACGCGGGGAAGCTGCACCGAGCGCTGTTCGACCGCGCCGGCACCCGACGCGAGGCGCGCGAACTGCTGGCGGAGATCGGCGTCGACGGCGTGGACGTCGACCGGCCGGTGGAGCAACTGCCCGTCCCGCTGCGGCAGATGATCGAGATCGCCAAGGCCTGGGGCAACCGGCCGCTGGTCCTGATCCTGGACGAGCCGACCTCCTCGCTCGGGCCGGTCGAGGCCGGGAAGGTCCTCGCCCTCGCCCGGCGGCACGCCGCGGACGGCGGCGCGGTGCTGTTCATCGGCCACCTGCTGGACGAGGTGCGGGACATCGCCGATCGGGTGATCGTGCTGCG
>NZ_JBFBDY010000833.1:0-2415 GCF_040683475.1 Kitasatospora sp. NPDC093558
CCCACCGCCCCTTGCTGCAACGGCCGTTGCGGCGGGCGGTCAGGTGGCGGAGCGGACGGTGGGCATGGCGAGGTCGACCGGGCCGGCGCCGGCTGTGCCCTTCTTGCAGGAGTCGTGGCAGTCCTTCTCCAGGCTGCAGCACAGGGAGCAGATCGCGCCCTGGTGGAAGGGGCAGCCGGCGATGTCCGGGCGTTCGAAGTCCTCGGCGCAGACGGTGCAGGTCAGCGTGGCGGCGGAGAGCAGACCGTCCGCGGTGAAGAGCGGCTCGTCCTGGTCGTCGGTGCGGGCGATGTAGTACTTGCCCTTGGTGAGCACCGCGAGGAGGGGCGAGAGGGCCATCGCGAGGAAGAGCGCGATGAACGGGGAGAACGCGGTGCCGTAGGAGCCGAAGGCGCCGAAGTAGGCGGTGATGGAGACCGCCGAGGCGATCAGCATCGAGCCGAAGCCGACCGGGTTGAAGTTGTGCAGGTGGGCGCGCTTGAACTCGATGTAGGACGGGCTGAGTTTCAGCGGCTTGTTGATGACCAGGTCGGCGACGACGGCGCCGATCCAGGCGATGGCGACGTTGGAGTAGAAGCCGAGCACGGTGTTGAGGAAGCCGAAGACGCCGCCCTCCATCAGCGCCAGGGCGATGCCGACGTTGAGGAAGATGTAGACGACGCGGCCCGGGTGGCGGTGGGTGAGGCGGGAGAAGAAGTTGGACCAGGAGAGCGAGCCGGAGTAGGCGTTCGTCGAGTTGATCTTGATCTGGGAGAGGATCACGAAGAACGTGGCCAGGCCCAGTGCGACGGGCGCGGCGAAGGTCTTGAAGCCGGCGAGGTACTGCTGGATCGGCTCGTCGGCCTTGTCCAGGCCCACGCTGCCGGCGATGTAGAACGCGAGGAAGGCGCCGCCGATCTGCTTGGCCGCGCCGAGGACGACCCAGCCCGGTCCGGCGCTGATCACGGCGCCCCACCACCTCCTGGCGTTCTGCGGGGTCTTGTCCGGCATGAAGCGCAGGTAGTCGACCTGCTCGCCGATCTGCGCGATCAGGGACAGCGCGACGCCGGCCCCGGCGCCGATCCCGAGCATGCTGATCCGGGACCCGGTGGGCGAGTTGCCCGCGAAGTGGGTGAAGGCCGAGAACTTGTCGGGATCCTGGATGGCGATGGAGACGAACGGGGCGACCATGAGCACCAGCCAGATCGGCTGCGTCCAGACCTGCATCTTCGACAGCGCGGTCATCCCGTAGATGACCAGCGGGAGGATGATCAGCGAGGCGATCAGGTAGGCGACCGGCAGCGGGATCCCGATGCCGAGCTGGAGCGCCTGGGCCATGATCGACCCTTCGAGCGCGAAGAAGATGAAGGTGAAGCTGGCGTAGATCACCGAGGTCAGCGTCGAGCCCAGGTACCCGAATCCGGCGCCCCGGGTCAGCAGGTCCATGTCGATGGAGTACTTCGCCGAGTAGTACGAGATCGGGATGCCGGTCAGGAAGATGACCACCGCGGCGGCCAGGATCGCCACCATCGCGCTGCCGAAGCCGTTGGAGATGGCGATGGAGCCGCCGATGGCGAAGTCCGCCAGGTAGGCGATGCCGCCCAGGGCGGTGGTGGCCACCACGTACGGGGTCCAGCGCCGGAAGGACTTGGGCGCGTAGCGCAGCGAGTAGTCCTCCAGGGTGCTGTTCTGCGTCCAGTCGTTGCACCGCCTGCCGGACCGTGTTCTCGGCTTCTGCTCGTCGATGGTTTGCGTCACGACTCGTCACTCCTCCGGGGGTGGGGCCAGGGGGCCAGGGGACGTTGGCTCGGCTGACGACCGAAGAGTCGCGTGACGGTGTTTCGGCCCAGTTTCCCGGCCATTTAATTCCGGCCGCAAAATCCTCGGCCGTATCGGTTGTCCACCATCTTGTCCTTCGCTCCCGACCCCGCCGCCTCGTCAATCAGCGTGCGACGAACACCCGTACGTCCCAGGCGCCCAGGGAGACCGGCTCGCCGGCCGCGACGGCAGTGCCGTTCAGGACGTCGGTCAGCTCCACGGGTGCCGGGACGTCGGCGGGCTGCCAGCTCCAGTTGTGGACCACGTGGACGCGGCGTCCGTCCGGGGAGGTCCCGGTCGTCGCGGCGACGGAGGCGGGCAGGTCGCGCCAGGGGCCGGCGGCGGCCGGGGCCAGCCAGGCGGCCAGTTCCCGGGCGAGGTCGCGGCCGGGCACGGTGCCGACGCAGGTCACCCGGCCCTCGCCGTGGCGGCGGGTGGTGACGGCGGGCCAGCGGCCGAAGTGGGGGTGCTCGTAGCCGGCCAGCACCGTGGCGTCGGTGGCCGTGAGGCCCTCCACCCAGCGCGTCGCGGTGGCATCCTCCGGCAGGTTCAGCGGACTGCCGGGGGCGGTGCGCAGCGGGAGGTCCGCGGTCAGGTTGCCGAACTCGTCGTACCAGG
>NZ_JBFBDY010000834.1:0-2411 GCF_040683475.1 Kitasatospora sp. NPDC093558
TCCGGTGCCCCGCACGTGAGCCGCTGCACCGGCACGTCCCGCCAGCCGCCCCGGGGCTCGCGCCTCGCCACCGGCTCCGGTGCAGGCGCAGCGGGCGCAGCGGGCGCAGCAGGCGCAGCGGGCGCGGCCGACCGCCCCCTCCTCAGCCAGTCCCACACGCCCATCCGCCACCTCACCGCCCCTGCGCGGCCAGGGCGTTGAGCCGGCCGATCTGGGCGACGAAGCGGAGGCGTTCGGGGTGTTCCAGGTCCAGGATCGCGTCCAGCTGCCAGTGGAAGTGGTAGGCGACGTACGCGACCTCCTCGTACAACCGCTCGGTCGCGTACGTCACGATTCCCCCAGGCGGCCGCCGGCGAGGTCGACCGCGAAGTCGCAGGCGCAGGACGGGCAGGTGACCTGCGCGCGGGTGTGTCCCTCGGCGTTGATGCGGCGGTAGAAGTCCTGGAGGAACGCCAGGTCGGAGGCGAACAGGTCCTCGATGACGCCCGCGTGGACGTCCGTCACGCCCCCGATCCGGGTGACGACGCGCCCGAGGAGGACGACGGAGAGGTACGCGGGGTTCTCGCGCACTCGGTCGTCGCGCAGCGGCACCAGTTCGTCCCTGGCCGTCGCGAGCCGCATGATGCCGGAGCGGTGCACCTGTCCGGAGTCGTCGAGGTAGCCGCGCGGCAGCTCGAACGCGAACTCGGTCCGCATCGGCTCGCGTTTCTCGGCGGCCGGTGCAGCAACCGGCTCGGCGGCTCGTTCAACCCCGGGTGGGGCGGCCATCTGTCGACGCATCAGGGCCGCCTCACGCCACGTCCATGGCTTCGTACGTGATGACGATCTTCTCCGTGAGGACGCTGGTGTCGCCGGCCTTGAGCGAGCCGATCTCCAGGCTCTTGGGCCAGGCGTTGACCAGGTTGTAGCGCTTGATCGCGTTGCCCTCGTAGTCGAAGACGATGATCGCGCCGCCCTTCCTGACCTGGGCCATCTTGCCGAAGCGGGAGTCCTTGATCCACTTCTCGAAGCTGCTGTCGGCGGTCAGGCCGCGGGTCAGCGTGACCTCGCCCGCCTTCGGGCGGCCGGGGAGCTTCTTCACCACGTACTTGCCGTCCGCGGTGTTCTGCTTGAGCTCGATGACGTCCTGTTCCATCTTCAGGCCCGTCACCTCGCTGATCTGCTTGATCACCACGCCGTCGAACTCCAGGCCGAAGGAGTGGCCGACCGAACTGTCATGGTCGGGAAGTGCCATCGTGCGCCAACCGCCTTCCTTTGATTACTCGTTGACGAGGCTCGTCCCGCCGGAGAACTGGGAGAGCCGGAAGACGACGAACTCGGCCGGCTTCACCGGCGCGACGCCGATCTCGCAGATCACCTGCCCGGCGTCGATGCCCTCGGCCGGGTTGGTCTCCCGGTCGCACTTCACGTAGAACGCCTCCTCGGGCGTGAGGCCGAACAGTGCGCCCTTTCGCCACTCGTTCACCAGGAACGCCGAGATCGTCCGCCGGATGCGCGCCCACAGGGCGTCGTCGTTCGGCTCGAACACCACCCACTGGGTGCCGATCAGGATCGACTCCTCCAGGTAGTTGAAGAGCCGGCGGACGTTCAGGTAGCGCCAGCTCGGATCGGACGAGAGCGTGCGCGCGCCCCAGACCCGGATGCCCCGGCCAGGGAACGCCCGGATGCAGTTGACGCCGATCGGGTTGAGCAGGTCGTGCTCGCCCTTGGTCAGGTTGACGGCGAGGTCGACGGCGCCGCGCACCACCTCGTTCGCGGGCGCCTTGTGCACACCCCGGCTCTCGTCGTTGCGCGCCCACACGCCCGCCATGGCGCCGCTCGGCGGCACGAACCGCAGCCGGCCGTCGGACGGGTCCGCGACCTTCAGCCACGGGTAGTAGAGGGCCGCGTGCTTGGAGTCGTAGCCGGCGCCGACCGTCCGCCACTCCTTGACCTGCTGCGGGGTCAGGTCGGGCAGCGGGTCGAGGATCGCCACGCGGTTGCCCATCAGCTCGCAGTGCGCGATCAGGGCCAGCTGCACCGCCTTGACCTGGTCGGCGTCCAGCGTGCCCTGCTCGTACGCGCCCATCAGGTCCGGGACGGCGACCATCGTGATCTCGTCCACCGCCTCCAGGCCGCCGAGGCCCGTGCGGTCGTCGGCGCTGCCGACGTACTCGGCGGGCGTCGGGGCGCTCGCGGCCGGCTGCGGCAGCGCGGGCGCCGCCGGGACGGCCACCTCCTGGTTCGCCGGACGGGCCGCGGCCTGGGCGCCGGCCTCCTCGACGGCGATCAGCCGCGAACGCTCGCGGACCACCGCCACCACGTAGCCGCGCTGGCCGCGCTTCGCCGACACGTCGAAGCTCTCCTCGACCTGCTCGCCGCGCTTGACCCGCAGCGTGAACGCGTCCTCGCCCGGCGTCTCGCCGCCGGCG
>NZ_JBFBDY010000835.1:0-2410 GCF_040683475.1 Kitasatospora sp. NPDC093558
GGCCCGCCACCACAACTCGCAGCCCAGGGGCCACCCCCACCTGTACCCCCGCCGCGACGAGTGGCCCCGCGCGGCCCTGCACCGGGCCGCGCAGCTCTACCGCGAGGTGGGGGACAGCGGAGGTGCGCGCAAAGCCGAGGAGAACCTGAAGCAGCTGTCCCCGTAGGCGTCCGGCCTATGCACTGAGCCGTGCGGCCCTCGCCTCCAGGTAGCGCTGTTCAGCCGTGCTCGCCGTGGCCTTCGCGGCACGTCGGTAGTGGTCGTGTGCGGCGGCCGTGTCGCCGGTGCGTTCGAGGAGGTGGGCGCGGACGGAGAGGAGGCGGTGGTGGGTGGCCATTCTCGGGTCGGCGTCCAGGGTGGCGAGGAGGGCCAGGCCGGCCTCGGGGCCCGCCGTTTCGGCGAGGGCGATCGCGCGGTTGAGGGTGACCATCGGGTTGGGGGCGATGCGTTCCAGGATCAGGTAGAGGGCGTACACCTGCCGCCAGTCCGTCTCCTCGGCCGTCGCCGCTGCCGCGTGCGTCGCGGCGATCGCGGCCTGGAGCTGGTACGGGCCCAGGGCCGGGCCGGCCAGGGAGGACTTGGCCAGGGTGAGGCCCTCGTCGAGCAGGGTGCGGTCCCAGTCCGTCCGGTCCTGGTCGGCGAGGGGGACGAGGTCGCCGGCCGGGGTCGTGCGGGCGGCGCGGCGGGCGTGGGTGAGGAGCATCAGGGCGAGCAGGCCGGTGACCTCGGGGTCGTCCGGGAGCTGGGCCTGGACCGTGCGGGTCAGCCGGATCGCCTCGCGGGCGAGGTCGGGGCGGTCGAGGTCGGTGCCCGAGGAGGCGGTGTAGCCCTCGTTGAAGATCAGGTAGAGGACGTGCAGGACCACCCGCAGCCGTTCCTCGCGCTCCTCGCCCTCGGGCAGGGCGAAAGAGCTCCCGGCTGCCTTGATGCGCTGCTTGGCCCGGCTGATCCTGGCGGCCAGCGTGGCCTCCGGCACCAGGAACGCGCGGGCGATCTCGGCCGTGGTCAGACCGCCGACCGCCCGGAGGGTCAGGGCGGTCTGGGAGGCCGCGGTCAGGGTCGGGTGGCAGCACAGGAACAGCAGGACGAGCGTGTCGTCGGTGTCCGGCACCTCCTCGGGCCGCACCTCGAACGCCGTCGCCACCTCGCGCTCGCGGCGGGCGTGGTCCCTGCGCAGCCGGTCGACGAGACGCCGAGAGGCGACCGTCACCAGCCAGCCGCGCGGGTTGTCCGGCACGCCCTCGTCCGGCCACTGCACGGCGGCGGCGAGGACGGCCTCCTGCACGGCGTCCTCGCAGCCCTCGAACCGGCCGTACCGCCGCACCAGCGTGCCGAGGACCTGCGGCGCGAGCTCACGCTGCAGGTCCTCGAAATCGGACGTCGCCTTGCTGTGGGTCATGCCTCCAAGTGTCCGTCGGAGAACATCACCTGGCGCACCTCGACGCCCAGGCCGGGGATCGCGGCGTCGGGGATCCGCGCCGCGAGCTCGATGGCGCGATCCTTGTCCTCGCAGTCGATCAGGTAGAAGCCGCCGAGGAACTCCTTGGCCTCCAGGAACGGGCCGTCGGTCACCACCGGCTGCCCGTCCCGGACGGTCACCACGGCCGCCTGGGACGGGTCGACCAGCGCCTGGGTGACGATCAGCTCGCCGGACTCCTTCAGCGCCTCGATGAACCGGCCGTGGCCGGCGCCGATCGCCGCCTTCTCCTCGTCGGTCAGCGCGTCCAGCACGGCCGGGTTGATGTGCAGGCCGATCACGAACTTCATCGCGTGCTCCTCGCGGTGCGCGGGCCCCGGCGGGGCCCTCTCGACCGGTTGGTCGGAGCCGCCGGCGCGGTCTTGACATCCCTCCGGACATTTTCCGGAAGAAATCTCCCACGGGCTTTCCTCCGACGCACAGCCCGCCGACGCACGCCCCGCCGACGTCCCGTGGATGTCAAGAACGCTCCCCCGGCTCCGACCGACTCCCGCAACGTACGGAGAACCGGAGGTTTCGAAGATGCGAGTCGAACGGGCCTGGCTGGCCCTGGCCGTCCTGATGCTGCCCACCCTGCTGGTCGCGATGGACGTGACGGCGCTGCTGCTGGCGCTCCCGCGGCTGAGCGCGGACCTGGGCGCCACCAACGTCCAACAACTGTGGATCAGCGACGGATACGGGCTCACGGTGGCCGCCCTGGTGATCACGATGGGCACCCTCGGCGACCGCATCGGCCGCCGGCGCCTACTGCTCACCGGCGCGGCGGCGTTCGCGGTGCTGTCGGTCGTGGCGGCCTTCGCCACCGACCCGCTGACGCTGATCGTCGTCCGGGCGCTGCTCGGCGTCGCCGGGGCGACGCTGGCGCCGTCCACGCTCGCGCTGATCACCAACCTGTTCCGGGACGGGCGGCAGCGCGGGCGGGCCATCGCGGTG
>NZ_JBFBDY010000836.1:0-2407 GCF_040683475.1 Kitasatospora sp. NPDC093558
GACAGCAACTGCTGCGGCCTCACCTGGTCCGGCGGCGCCCAGCTGAGCATCCGCGGCACGGCGCCGGGCGCGTTCGACAGCATGCGGGTCACCGTCCCCGAGGACGGCGACTACCTGCTCTCGGGCCAGCTGACCAAGTTCACCGACCACGGGATCATCCAGTTCGCGATCGACGGCCAGAACGTCGGCCAGCCGATCGACACCTACGTCGCCACGCCGGTGGTCGCCCCGTACACGGCCGGCCAGTCCGTGCACCTGGCGCGCGGTGACCACGAACTCAAGCTCACCGTCGTCGACACCAACACGGCCAGCGGCGGCGAGCGGTTCCACGCGGGCCTCGACACCGTCACCCTGACCAAGACCACCGTCAACCCGACGCTCCCGGCCGGCACTTCGGTCGTCGCCCGGGACCACAACACCAACACCTACGACGAAGGAAGGCCCGACGGCCAGGCCTACCACCTGGTCACCACCGCCACCGACGGCGCCCGCATCGACGGCTACGCCGACGACGTCGAACTGCGCGTCACCAAGCACGGCTTCGACACCCCGATCGGCGGCACGTCCGGCTGGACGCTGAAGAAGGCGACCTCGGTAACCACCGACGCCCTCGGCGCCAAGCTGACCGCGTACGTCAAGTTCGACGCCTCCGGCCGAGCGCTGGAGTCCCGCAAGCCGGGCTCCAACGGCGCCGACGCCGGCACCGTCAAGTCGGTCTTCTACACCGCCGGCGCCAACCCGGACGACCCCCTGTGCGCCAACCGCCCCGAGTGGGCGGGCCTGCCCTGCGCGACCCTGCCGGGCGGTGACGTCACGGGGGCCGACGCCACCCAGATGCCCACGACGCTGCCGGTCAAGCGGGTCACCCGCTACTCGGCGTTCAACGAGCCCGAGGAGACGACCGAGACCAACGCGGGCAAGTCCCGCAAGACCGTCATCGGCTACGACGGCGCGGACCGGGTCGTCTCCACCGAGATCACCTCGGACGAGGGCAAGCCGCTGCCGAAGGTGACCACCGAGTACGACCCGGCGACGGGCGACGCGGTCAGGACCACGGCCGACGGCAAGTCGCTGGTGCGCGTCATGGACGCGCTCGGCCGCCTGGTCTCGTACACGGACGCCGACGGCGGCACCACCACCACGGAGTTCGACAGGTTCGGCAAGCCGGTCAAGGTGAGCGACCCGACCGGGTCCACCACCTACACCTACGACCGCGCCAAGGAACCGCGCGGCCTCGTCACCTCGATCAGCGACAGCGTGGCCGGTGAGTTCACCGCCACCTACGGCCCGGACGGCCAGCTCGTCGAGCAGACGTACCCCGGCGGGATCGTCAGGAAGGACAGCTTCAACGCCGTCGGCGAGGCCACCGGCCGGACCTACACCCGCAGTTCCGACAACGCCGTGGTCTGGGCGCAGACCGGCGACGTCTCCACCCAGGGCCAGGTGGCCAGGAACACCAGCTCCACCGCCACCCGCAGCTACGAGTACGACCGGCTCGGCCGCCTGGTGAAGGCCCGCCAGTCGACCACCACGAGCGGCTGCGTCACCCGGCAGTACGCCTTCGACGGCCACTCCAACCGGCTCTCGAAGACCACGCTGCCCTCGGCCCCCGACGGCACCTGCGGCACCGACGGCGCCGTCGCCGAGAACCACACGTACGACAGTGCCGACCGCCTCACCGACCCGGGCTTCGCCTACGACGCCTTCGGGCGCACGGTGAAGACGGCGACGGGCTCCGCCAACACCTACTGGGCCAACGACAAGGTCGCGGCCCAGGAGAAGGGAGACACCAAGCAGGAGTGGGCCCTCGACGCCGCCCACCGCCTGACCGCCTTCACCACCGCCAAGAAGCAGGCCGACGGCACCTGGGCCAACGCCACGTCGAAGCTCAACCACTACGGCGACGACTCCGACGAGGTCCGCTGGACCGTCGAGGACACCACCCAGGGCACTATCACCCGCAACATCTCCGGCCCGGACACCGACCTGGTGGCCACCAGCAGCAAGACCGGTGACGTCCAGCTCCAGCTCACCGACCTGTTCGGCTCGGTGGTCCTCACCACCGACCCCGCGCTGACCAAGCCCGTCGTGCTCGACTTCGACGAGTTCGGCATCCCGCAGGACGGCCAGGCAAACGTCCGCTACGGCTGGCTCGGCGGCAAGCAGCGCTCCGCCGAGGCCCAGGACGGCGACATCCTCATGGGCGCCCGGCTGTACAGCCCGGCCCTCGGCCGGTTCCTGCAGGTCGACCCGATGCCGGGCGGCAACGCGAGCCCGTACGACTACTGCACCGGCGACCCCGTCAACTGCACCGACCTCGACGGCAACTGGGGCATGCCCAAGTGGCTGAAGAAGACGGTGCACGTCGTCGCCAGGGTCGCCGAGGTCGCGTCCTACATCCCCGGCC
>NZ_JBFBDY010000837.1:0-2402 GCF_040683475.1 Kitasatospora sp. NPDC093558
ACTCGCGGCGTCCGGGCACTGCCCGCCGCGGCCGCTGCGGGCTCGGCCCGGCCGCGGAGCAGTTCGCCGGTGATGACGGCCGCCACCGCGGCGACGATCAGCAACGGCTTCAGGTTCGCCGCCTCCCCGCCCAGCAGCATCGCCGCCAGCACCGTGCTCGTGACGGGCAGCCGGGTGACGGAGGCGCCGGACGCGGCCAGCCCGACGGCGAGGGCGGGCGCGAAGCCGAAGCCGGGCAGCGGCGCACAGGCCACCCCGAGGGCCGCGCCGAGCAGGATCGCCGGGAAGATCGGGCCGCCGCGCAGGCTGCCCAGCGCGATGCCCCAGGCGACCGCCTTGCACGCGACCAGCGCGAGCAGCGCCCCGATCGGCCAGGACGCCGGGTCGGCCGCGAGCGCGCCCAGCGTGGCCTGCCCGGAGAGCGCGGCCTCCTCCGGCGTGCGGCCGGTGATCAGCGCGTACGCGGTGAGGCAGCCGCCGACCGCGAGCGCGCACAGGACGGTGCGGACGGCGGTCCGGTGCGGGGTGCCGGTCGTGTAGGCCTTGACCCGCCGGCCGAGCGCCTGCCCGGCCACGCAGACCACGGCGATCGCGGCGGCCAGCGGGACGCCCCACAGGAAGTCCCCCGGGTCGGGGACGCCGCTCTTCGGGACGTTCGGCAGCGAGAGCGCGCCGATCGACAGGCCCGTCCAGTGCCCGAAGCCGGTGAAGACGAGTGCGCCGACGCCGCTCGCGAGCAGGCAGGGCAGGACCAGCGCGACGAGCTGCGGGCCGCTGAGCCCGGCCGCCTCGATCAGCATCACGCCCGCCACGAGCGGACTGCCGAAGATGGTGGAGATCGCCGCCGCCGAGCCGGCCGCGCCCAGCACTGGCACGAGCTGGGGCTGCCGCTCCCGCCGGGCGGCCCCGACGGCGAGCAGCGCGAGGCCGCCGCCCATCGCCATCAGCGGCGCCTCCGGGCCGAGCACGGCGCCGAGCGGCAGGCAGGCGAGCGCGGCGAGCACCACACCGGGGACCTCCCGCGGCAGGCCGGGCGGGCCGCCGAGCCCGTCCACAGGGACGTGCCCGCCGTGCCCGGGGAGCCGGGTGACGACCGGGGCGAGCAGCAGGCCGGCCAGCAACAGCGCGGGCAGTGGCCACCACCAGGGGGCCCGGCCGTATCCGGCCGCGTCCGGCAGGCTCTCCCAGACCCAGTGCTGGAGTTCGTGCTCCAGGCCGACGAAGCCGAAGGCGGCCAGCGAGATGGGGACGCCGACCAGCGCCGAGACCAGCAGCAGGGCGAGGTAGCCGCGGTGCAGCAGCACCTCGCGCAGGCCGGGGCCACCGCTGCCCCGCTCGGGCGTGCCCGGCATGGCCGCTCCTTCGCGCTCCCGGGGCCCGCCCGGCCCCGTCCTGCGACCGAGTCTCGCCCGGCGCCCGGCGGCCCGCAGGACGACGGTCCGCCAACCGGGCGGTGCCGTCGGCGGGTCGCGCCGAACAGGTGAGGCGGCCGGACGGCGGGTCAGACCTGCCGGGACTCCCCGAGCGCGCTCTCGATGCCCTGGACCATCCGCCACAGCGGGGCCTTGCGGCTGGCGACCAGCACGACGACGTCGTCCTGGTCGCCCTCACCCGTGGCCTCGGCGGGGCGGTCGCTCCAGGTGTCGACGACGAAGGCCATCGCGGTGTCCACCTCGGCCACCCAGTCGCTCTCCCCGCCCGAGCGCAGCCACGTCCGCAGGGCGTGGTTGTGCGCGGAGACGACGGCGGCGGCGATCACGTCGGCGCGCAGCGGCCCGTCCTGGCGGTCGGCGAACCGGCCGCGCAGGTAGGCCGCGAGGGTGTGCTCGTACCGCCAGACCACCGACAGCTCGTACGCGCGGAGGCCGGGCACCTTGCGGGTGAGGCGGTAGCGCTGGACGGAGAAGGACGGCTGCTCGGCGTACATCCGCAGGACGAGGCGGGCAGCGCCGCAGGCGTGCCGGACCGGGTCCTCGTCGCCGGTGCCGGAGTCCAGGAACTCCGTCATCTCGGCCAGGCTGCGCTCGTGGTCGGGGAAGACCACGTCCTCCTTGGCCGGGAAGTACCGGAAGAAGGAGCGCCTGCCGACGCCGGCGAGGGAGACGATGTCGTCGACGGTGGTCTGTTCGAAGCCGCGTTCCAGGAAGAGCTCGAAGGCCGCGGCCACGAGCGCCTCGCGCATCGCCGGCTTCGAGGGCCCGTCGTTCATGGGCACGTCCTGCTCTTCCTTGTCGCTCATTCCCGGGAACTTAACACCGTGCTGCGGCACCGGCCCCGAAGGGCCCAGGCCCTGCGTGTTACGGCAGGTTGCGGGCCATGACGATCCGCTGGACCTGGTTGGTGCCCTCGTAGATCTGCGTGATCTTCGCGTCACGCATCATCCGCTCCACCGGGTAGTCCCG
>NZ_JBFBDY010000838.1:0-2398 GCF_040683475.1 Kitasatospora sp. NPDC093558
ATGGTGGCGGCGTCGGGCCAGCGCGAGCCCGGGTCCTTGGCCATCGCCCGTTCGACGAGGGCCCGGACCGGCGCCGGGACGTCGGCCGGCAGCTGTGGCACGGGGGCGGTCAGGTGCTTGAGGATCACCTCCAGCGCCGTGTCCCCGTGGAACGGCAGCTGTCCGGAGAGGCACTCGTAGAGCACGACGCCGAGCGCGTACAGATCGGCCGCGGCGCTGACCGCGCCCGTGGAGGCCTGTTCGGGCGCCTGGTAGGCGGCGGTGCCGAGGACCATCCCGGGCACGGTGAGCCGGGTGTCGCAGCCGGGGCGGGCGATGCCGAAGTCGGCGATGACGACCCGCTCGTCGCGGACCATCAGGTTGTCCGGCTTGATGTCCCGGTGGACGACGCCGGCCTCGTGGGCGGCCGCGAGCGCCTCCAGGACCTGGAGGGCGAGCCCGAGCGTCTCGGGGGCGTCGAGCCGGCCGCGACGCTTGAGGACGTCGCTGAGCGGCTCGCCGTCGATGAGCTCCATGACGAGGTACGCGATCGGGCGGCCGGTGCTGCCCCAGGCGGTCGTCCAGGAGTGGCCGCCGTCGAGCCGGCCGGAGCCGAAGTCGTGCACGCCGACGATGCCCGGGTGGCGCAGCCGGGCCATCACCCTGGCCTCCTCGTGGAACCGCTCCGCGAAGCCCGGTTCGTCCAGCAGCGCGGGTTTCAGCACCTTGACGGCCACCCGGCGCCCGAGGACCTCGTCCTCGGCGAGCCAGACGTCGCCCATCGAACCGCCACCGAGCCACTCGTCCAACCGGTAGCGGTCACCGAGCGTGGTGCCACGCATGTTCCTCCTCGACCCCGTACGTCATCCGCGTCCCGCCGCCGTGGGCCCGGGCCGGGACCTTCGGTCGCGTTCAAACAGACCTTCTCATCAGCCTATAAACGCCGACTTGACGCGAGGGCAGAGGGTGCCGGGGACCGGGCCCCGGGGCGGACGGTTCGTCAACGATTCGACTGATTCGGGCGGCGACTCTCCGTCGATCTCCGCCGGTTCCGTGAACGCTCCTCCGCGCAGTCTCCGCCGGTTCCGTGAACGCTCCGCGCGGTCCCCCGCCGCCTCCCGGGCCGACGCTCGCGTCAACGCGTCCGTTGACGAACCGTCGACGCCGCGTAGATCGCCGAGCGGTGACATGTCCACACGCCGGATCCACCGGGACCGGCCGGGAGGAGAGCTTCGACATGATCACCCGTCGTGCGGCCGCGGCCGCCGTCCTGACCGCCGCGACCGTCGTGTCCGGGACGGCCCTCGGGGCCCAGTCCGCGAGCGCGGCCGAGTCGCTGCCGGTCAGCGGCGCCGACTACCGGATATCCAGCTACGCGGGCGGCGCCCTGCAGTGGGTCAGCCCGAACGCCGGCGGCGACGTGGTGGTCCGCGACTGGAACGAGTCGTCCGTCCAGCAGACGTGGACGATCCGGGACGAGGGCAACGGCACCTGGTCGATCAAGGTGCCCGGCACGAACAACGCGGTCGACCGCGACCGGGGCCGCAACACCGTCGGCTCGTGGAACTACATCGGCGCGGACAACCAGCGCTGGTGGCTGGAGAACACCTCGACGGGCAACGGCCGTGCCTGGCTGCTGCACAGCGTCTCGGACGGCAACCTCTGCCTCACCCGCGGCGCCGACCTCGGCACCACGGTGACCGGCTGCAACGCCGGCGACCTGGCGCAGTCCTGGAACCTCGACCGGAACACCGCCACCACCCCGCCCACCGCCGGCCGCCCGACCATCGACCTGGACTACTCGCAGGCCCCGGACCTCGGTCCGTGGCTGGAGCAGCAGAAGCGGACCGTCGCGGACTACTACCCGAAGATCTCCAGCCTGATCACCAGGGGGGCGTTCGCCGCGCCCACGTACTTCCGGATCATCATGGACCCGACCTTGACGAAGAACCCCGCGTACACCACGAAGAACCTCGGCAACGGCGTCATGGAGATCCACGTCAACATCGGCTACACCCGGGCGAACAAGGGCGACACCGGCTTCCTGGTGCACGAGGCCGTGCACGTCGCGGTCTGGAACAACCCGGCCAGGGGCCACGACTGGTGGCTGGGCGAGGGCCTGGCGGACTGGGTGCGCGACTACAACTTCCAGCCGGGCACCGGCGCCCAGCACTTCGGCCCGGACGACCACTACGACAGCGGCTACCAGGCCACCGCCCGGTTCATCGACTACGTCTCCAAGACCTACAACCAGCCCGACCTGGCGTACCGCCTGAACACCACGGACTACGACGGAAGCATCTGGGCCCGGCTCACCGGCAAGAGCCCCGAGCAGCTCTGGAACGAGATGCCCAAGTAGGCCTCGTGCCGCCCGGCCCCGTCCCACCGGCCGTCCGCTCACCCGGACGGCCGGTGGGAC
>NZ_JBFBDY010000839.1:0-2396 GCF_040683475.1 Kitasatospora sp. NPDC093558
CCCGGGGGGCGGTAGGGCTCGCCGGCCAGGTCGGCGACCAGGTCGCGCCTGAGCGCGGGCAGGCCGTCCGGGATCCCGCGGCCGGGGCCGAGCAGCGGGCGGGAGTAGTTGCGGTAGGTCTTGTCGCGGCCGGCGCCGGTGGCGTCGAGGCGCACGTAGTCGTCCTGCGGGAAGGTGGCGGCGAGTTCGGCCGCGGTGTCCTCGCCGTACAGGCGGCCGGGTGCGGTGGCGAGCCAGCGGTAGGGCGTGGTACGGCAGGCGGCGGTGTCCGTCCAGCCGGGTGCGAGCACGGGCATGTCAGCGCCCCCGCCCGGCGAGGGCCTCGGGCACGGACATGCCAACCGACTGGACGTCGGAGGTCTTCGGCGCGCTCATCTCAACCCACCCGTTCGACGGCGGACTTCAGCACCGGCAGGAACCGCTCGATGGTGGCGGTGTCGGCAACGGTGAAGCGCAGCCAGCCGGCCAGGCCGGTGAGGTCGGACAGGTCCCGCACGCGGTAGCCCGCCTCGGACAGGGCGCCGGTCGTACGGGCGGCGGCCGCCGCGGACGGCAGGCGCAGCGACAGGAAGTTGCCGCCGGACGGGGCGACGGGCAGGCCCCAGGACCGCAGCTCGGCCGCCGCGCCCGCGCGCACCTCGCGCAGCTCGCGCCAGACCGCCTCGAAGCGGTCGTGCTGCTCGATGGCCACCCGGAGGGCGAGCAGGGCCGGCGCCGACACCGCGTGCTCCAGCGGGACGGCGGCCAGCTGGGCGAGCAGCCCGGTCGCGCCGCACAGGACCGCCACGCGGGCGCCGGCCAGGGCGTGCGACTTGGAGAGCGACTGGACCACCAGCACGTTCCCGCCGCGGCGCGCGACCTGGGCCGTGAGCGGGCCGTCGAAGACCTGGTAACAGCTGTCGATCACCAGCAGGTGCCCGCGCTCGCGCGCCGACTCGGCCAGCCGGTCGAGCTGTTCACCGGTCAGCACGCCGCCGATCGGGCCGTTGGGCACGCTGACGGCGATCAGCGCGCCGCGGCTGCCGGCCGCCGCGTCGATCAGCGCGCGGGCCTGCGCGTCGAGGTCCAGGCCGGTGGTCGGCACGGGCCGCAGCGGCAGGCCGAGCAGGGCCGCGGTCTCCGTCCACGCCGCGTAGTTGGGGTGCTGCAGGATGACCTCGCCGCGGCCGGCCGTGCGGCGGGCGAAGTAGGCGCAGACCAGGCGCAGCGCGGTGTCCGAACCGGGCGTGACGAGCAATTCGTCGGAATCGCACTGCAAGTACGCGGAAAGTGTGTCGATTGTGGACCTACTGCGCGGATACTGCCGCAACAGGTCGGGCGTGAACTCCCTGGCGACCGCGTCGAGAAGCCTTTCCGCGGCGGGATGGACCAGCTCGTTGCTGCTCAGATTGAGCCGGGCGTCGTGCCCCCGCCGGTCGAAGAACGTATGCCTGACCTTTTCACCGTCGACGACGGTCAATTGTCCCCCAAGTTGCCCGGCCGCATTCACGGCCATCCAACCGGACGCTGGCGTCCGATTCCCAGGCAAGCACAGCTCCACATCCAAGTCAACGCGCCTCCGGATCGCGCAACACTGATTCACATCCCGTTCATAGGTGGCCAGTTGACGACGCACGATCCTGTTGACGATCACTGCGGGCGCATGTCAAGCTCCGTTGCCGACCCAACGGGGGGAGTGCTTCAGTTGACCGCACCGCAGGCTCTGCTATCCGTCCGCAATAACGACGCACTGGTCGCCGACGGAATATCCCGAATCGCCGGGGACACCCTCGTCTCCGGATTCAAACATTCACTGGTGACGGTGGTGTCCGCCGCCTTGGCGGCGCACGCTCCGGTACAAATCGACAACTGTCCGGACATCGCCGAGACCGAAGTATTGGCCGAAATCGTCCGGCGGCTCGGCGGACGGGCCGACCGGAGCGGCGGCTCCCTCGCCGTGGACGCCGACGGTCTGCACACCGCCGAACTGCCCGCCGACGCGGCGGCGATCCACGGCTCGGTGTACCTCCTGCCCGCGCTGCTGTCCCGGTTCGGGCGGGCGTCGGTCGCCGCCACCGGCGGCTGCCGCATCGGCGACGACCCGGGCGGGCAGCGGCCCGTCGAGCAGTACGTCGGCGTGCTGGAACGTTTCGGCGCCCAGGCCGCCGTCCTCGCCGGCGGCGGCCTGCAGGTCACCGCCGACAAGCTGCTGGGCTGCGAGATCGACCTGCTCGACCACACCGCCGACCGCACGCTGCGCACCGGCCCGCACTACTCCGGGGCCACCAAGATGGCCGTCCTCACGGCGGCCGTCGCCGAGGGCGTGAGCATCCTGCGCAACCCGTACCCGAAGCCGGACGTCACCGATCTCGTCGACGTGCTGCGGGAGTTGGGCACGGACGTCACCGTGCGCGCCG
>NZ_JBFBDY010000840.1:0-2394 GCF_040683475.1 Kitasatospora sp. NPDC093558
CCACCATCCCCCCCCCCTCTCACACAACCTCACCCTCCACCCCCCCCGGCTCCCCCCCCCCCCGCCCCGCGCCCCCCCCCCACGGCCCGTCGTCTCCGTGGCGTGGCAGCTCAGTCGACGATCAGCAGCCGGGCCCCCTCGGGAGCGCTCGACCGGTGCGCCTCGCGGTCGTCCGCCACCTGGTAGCTGGAGCCGGCCCCGGTGGTGACCACCCGCCCGTCGTCCAGGGTCGTGACCAGCTCGCCTTCGAGGACGAACAGCACGTGCCCCTTGCGGCACCAGTGGTCCGCCACGTACCCCGGGGTGTAGTCCACCCGCCGCACCCGGACGGCCCCGAACTGCCTTGTGCGCCACAGCGCTTCACCGGCCTCGCCCGGGTGGCGCTCCACCGGCACCGCGTCCCAGTCGGTCGCGCTGAAGTCGAATCCGCTCATCTCCATGGCCGCATGCTAATCCCGCGACGCGCAACGGCCCCGGGGGCAGGCGAAGTTCTCTCCGCGTTCTCTCCGCAGCACCGTGAACACAAGTCGGCAATCATGACGAATGCGGCCGAAGGGGCGAATCCCCGTGACCGCACCGCCGCCCCCGGTGTTGATCAGGCCACCACGCCAGCCTCCGGAGGCCCGCCCATGCGCACCGCCCTGATCAGCGCCCTGCTCCTCGGCGCCCTCGCCGTCCCCGCCGCCGTCCCCGCCGCCGCGACCGCGTCCGCCGCGTCCGAGGCCCGCGAGGTGAACCAGGGCTACAGCATCCCCGTGGGCGCCGTCACCGACCTCGGCGCGCTGCCGGTGCTCGGCAGCCTCGGGCTCGACTTCGCCCGCCTGCTCGGGCAGTAACCCCGCCGCGGACGGCACGTCCGCCCACCCAGCCGCCCCTGGTGCCCGCCACCGGGGGCGGCTGCGCGCTGCCCCCGGCTCCCGGAAGCACGCGCGTCACCGGACGCCACCGGACGCCACCGCGCGACACGCGCCGCAACACGCCGCCACAGCGCCGCAACACCCGTTCCCACCAGCCAAGATGACGATTGACATCGGCCCACGGCCTTCAGCACGATGAGCCCCGAGCCCACTCGCAGCGAGCCGGAAGGAGGGCCCGTGCACACCGCCGTCCAGCGCGTCCAGCGCATCCCGCGCGCCCTCCCCGTCCGCCGCTGTTGTCGTGGCACCCGAGCGCTCTGACCGCTCCGCACCCCCGGGCACTCCGACCGCCCCGGCCCCAAGCGCATCAGCCGCTCCCCGCACGCCTCCGCCGTGCCGCCTCACCCCGCTTTCACCCTTGCCGGCACCTGCTCTCAACCACCGCAGCCATGCCCTTCCGCCCGGGCTTCCTGCTGCCATAACCCGTCCCCGCCAAGGGACTTGAAGGGAACGTCACCATGACCGAGCTCCGCCTCACCCCCGCCGCCGGCCGGATCGGCGCGATCGTCCACGACGTCCGTCTCGGCGGCGACCTGTCCGCCGAGACCGTGGCCGCCCTCGAAGCCGCCCTGTACGAGCACAAGGTGCTCTTCTTCCGCGGCCAGCAGCACCTCGACGACGCCGAACACGAGGCGTTCGCCCGCCAGTTGGGTCACCCGGTCGGCCACCCCACCGTGCCCAGCGCGGACGGCCGGTACGTCTTCGAGCTCGACGCGACGAAGGGCGTGCGCGCCAACAACTGGCACACCGACGTCACGTTCGTCCCGTCCTACCCCAAGGCCTCGATCCTCCGCGCGCTCGAACTCCCGGAGGCCGGCGGCAGCACGGTGTGGGCCAACACGGCCGCCGCCTACCAGGACCTCCCCGCGCCGCTCAAGGACCTCGCCGACGGCCTGCGCGCCGTCCACACCAACGACTACGACTACGCCGCGAACCTCGCCCTGCGCCCCGAGCTCGCGGACAACGCCGAGGTGGCGAAGCTCTTCCGCGAGGTGTTCGTCTCCACCGCGTTCAAGACCGAGCACCCGGTGGTCCGCGTGCACCCCGTCACCGGCGAACGGACGCTGCTGCTCGGCGCCTTCGCGCAGAGCATCCAGGGTGTGTCCGGGGCCGACAGCCGGGCGCTGATCGGCATCTTCCAGCGCTACGTCGAACGCCTGGAGAACACCGTCCGCTGGGACTGGCAGGTCGGCGACGTCGCGATCTGGGACAACCGCGCCACCCAGCACTACGCCGTCAACGACTACGGCGACGAACCGCGCCTGGTGCGCCGCATCACCCTGGACGGCGACCTGCCGGTCGGCGTCGACGGCACGCCGAGCCGGCTCCTGGAGCCCGTCGACCCGCCGCACGTCGCCGGCCTCGTCGCCGCCGAGGAGCTCGACCGGGACCTCACGCCGACCGCCTGACCAAGCCTCCGGCGACCGCCGCCCCCGGCCCGCCATCAACGAGTTCACCATGGGCACTTCTGAAACAC
>NZ_JBFBDY010000841.1:0-2394 GCF_040683475.1 Kitasatospora sp. NPDC093558
CCGGAAGCCGAGCTCGTAGAGGGTGTTTTTGTCCCAGTTGGTGGTCAGCAGGCGGACCGGGACGTCGCCTGGGTGGGCCTGGAGGGCGAGCTTGAGTTCGGCGACCACCTGGGGCGTGAGCCGGGAGACCGGCACGGTGATCTGGACGGGCGGCTTCGTGCCGAGCTCGGCGGAGGAGACGTCGAGCGTGCTGATCTCCTGGCCGAAGATGCTCAGCGACCCGTCGCGCTCGTTGAGGCGGCCGCGGACCGAGATCACGTTGTCCTCGATCATCTGGTCGGCCATCAGGTTGTAGGTCGCGGGGAAGAACAGCACCTCGACCGAGCCGTCGCGGTCGGCGAGGGTGATGATCGCCCAGGCGTTGCCCGCCTTGTTGATGCGCCGGTCCACGCCGGTGATCAGTCCGGAGAGGCGCACCTCGCCCTCGGAGCGGCCGGAGCCGAGGAGTTCGGCGATCGAGGTGTCGCGGTTCTGGGAGAGGATGTGCTCGGCGCCGTCGAGCGGGTGGCTGGAGACGTACAGGCCGAGCATCTCTCGCTCCAGGGCCAGGAGTTGACGGCGGGGCCACTCCTGGTCGGTGAGCTGGAAGTCCAGTCCGATGCCCGGGCCGTCCCCGTCGCCGGCGTCCATCGCGCCGAACAGGTCGTCCTGCCCGATGGCCTGTTGCTTCTTCACCCCGGTGACGGCGTCGATCGCGGTCTCGTGGACGGAGCTGAGCGAGAGCCGGGTGTGGCCGAGCGAGTCGAAGGCGCCCGCCTTGACCAGGGAGTCGACGGTGCGCTTGTTGCAGACGACCAGCTCGACCTTGTCCAGGAAGTCGGGGAACGACGTGTACTTGCCGTTCTCCGCGCGGGTGCGCACCAGCGACTCGATCACCGGCACGCCGACGTTGCGCACCGCCTTGAGGCCGAAGCGCACGTCGCTGCCGACGGCGGTGAAGTCGACCACCGACTCGTTGACGTCGGGGGAGAGGATCTTGATGCCCATCTGCCGGCACTCGGCCAGGTAGACGGCCATCTTGTCCTTGTCGTCGGCGACGGACGTGAGCAGCGCGGCCATGTACTCGGCCGGGTAGTTGGCCTTCAGGTAGGCGGTCTGGTACGAGACCAGGCCGTACGCGGCGGAGTGCGACTTGTTGAACGCGTAGCCGGCGAACGGGACCAGGACGTCCCACACCGCCTGGATGGCCTCGTCGGAGTAGCCGCGCTCCTTGCAGCCCGCGTGGAAGGGCACGAACTCCTTCTCCAGCACCTCCTTCTTCTTCTTGCCCATCGCGCGGCGCAGCAGGTCTGCCTGTCCGAGCGAGTAGCCGGCGAGCACCTGGGCAGCACGCTGGACCTGCTCCTGGTAGACGATCAGGCCGTAGGTGGGGCCGAGGACGTCCTTGAGCGGTTCCTCCAGCTCGGGGTGGATCGGGATGATCTCCTGCTGGGCGTTCTTGCGCAGGGCGTAGTTGGTGTGCGAGTTCATGCCCATCGGGCCGGGCCGGTACAGCGCGGAGACGGCGGAGATGTCGGCGAACTCGGTGGGCTTCATCAGCTTGAGCAGGGCGCGCATGGGGCCGCCGTCGAGCTGGAACACGCCCAGGGTGTCACCGCGGGCGAGCAGTTGGTAGGTGGTGGGGTCGTCGATCGGGATCTTCTCGATGTCGACGTCGACGCCCCGGTTGGCCTTCACGATCTTGATGCAGTGGTCGATGATGCCCAGGTTCCGCAGACCCAGGAAGTCCATCTTGATCAGGCCCATGGCTTCGCACGACGGGTAGTCGAAGCCGGTGATGATCACGCCGTCCTTGTCCCGCATGTGCAGCGGGATCAGGTCGAGCAGCGGGGTCGAGGACAGGATGACGGCGGCGGCGTGCACGCCGGAGCCGCGGATCAGGCCCTCGATGCCCCGGCCGGTGTCGATGATCTTCTTGACGTCCGGCTCGTTCTGGTACAGCGCCCGGATCTCGGTGCCCTCGTTGTACCGGGCGTGCTTCTCGTCGAACAGGTCGGCGAGCGGCACGCCCTTGCCCATGACGTCCGGCGGCATCGCCTTGGTGATCCGGTCGCCCATGGAGAAGGGGTAGCCGAGGATGCGGTTGGCGTCCTTCACGGCGGCCTTGGCCTTGATCGTGCCGAAGGTGTTCACCTGGGCCGTGTACGCGGCGCCGTACTTCTCGGTCACGTAGCGGACCATCTGGTCGCGCTGGCGGTCGTCGAAGTCGATGTCGACGTCCGGGGGGTTGATGCGCTCGGGGTTGAGGAAGCGCTCGAAGAGCAGGTCGTGCTCCAGCGGGTCCAGCTGGGTGATCCCGGTGAGGTAGGCGACCATCGAGCCGGCCGCCGAACCACGGCCCGGGCCGACCGGGATGCCGTTGTCCCGGCCGTACTGGCAGATGTCGGCGACCAC